>JAGLBK010000217.1 GCA_018260275.1 Deinococcus sp. | reverse complement strand
CTGGTGATGGTCGTCGAAGCGGCAATTTCGGCGCTGCTCAGCTTGCCGTCGCCGTTGGTATCGGCGCTTGCCGGGTAATAACGGATATTGTCGGGGGTCTTGACCTTGCCGGTGGGGTCGGGCGTGTTGGTCAGGGTGTACGACTCGCCGGCCACGTTACCGGTGTTGGTCAGGATGTACAGGAAGCTGACGTTCTTGTCACAAGGCTTGACCGTGGCGGTCTGGCCGGGTGCGGTGTAGTCGGGCTTGGTGGGGTCGGTGGTGTTGCCGTCGTTCGGGGTAATGGTGAAGCTAGGAACGGGCGAAACCGTGGTCACGACTGGATTCGAAGGCACCTTGATTTCAGTCGTGCCGCCTTCCGGCGTGAAGTAGATGTCGGCGATGTTGGTGATGATCGTGCCAGCGGGCGCACCGTTAGGGGTAGCGGCGGCGGTGGAAGCAGCCAGAGCAGCGACCAGGGAAATAAGGGACCAGGACTTCTTCATGTTAACTCCTTGACAAAAGGTTGAACTCGGAATGATGGCTGACTCAATTGACTCTGACGCGGAAGCTGAGCTTCAGCGACTCGTCCGGGGAAAGGTGGGCGACAGTCCAGCGCACGTGGGTTGGTGCCGCGTGACTGGTGGTCGCCTGAGAAGTGCTCTTGCGGTACGTTCTGCCACCGTCTGCGGAATACTCGGTAACCCACTGCCCACTGGCACGTGGGGTGGCGGCCAGCCGGGTGCCGTTGGTCACGGGTACACTGACCGTCACATGGCTGAGATTCCGGCCACTGACGTTGGTCACGGTGAGGTCTTCTTGAAGGAGGTCGCCTGCTGTCACCGTCTGGGGATCTGGCATCAGGGTTTCGGGCTTGCCGGGCCCCTCACTTCTGACCAGGACCTGCGTGAGGTTGAACTCCACCTCACGGGCCGGACGCTGCGCCAGCGCCAGGCTGGTCAGGGTCAGTAAGAAGAGGGTGGGCAAAACCTTCACGCTAAGAAACCTCCAGAAAAAAAAAGACCGACAGTGTGGAAAGTCCACGTTCTGTCGGTCGCGCCACTGGCTCCGCATCTGGCAAGGCGCCCGATTGGGCCAGATGGTTCATCGCTCCAAAACAACTACACGTACACGGAAAACATAACTGTCAGTGTGCTGAGCAGTTATATCGGCTTAAGTGAGGAGCCGAGGATGGCACTGATATTTCAGACTGTCGGAAAATGCTCCAGCAATGTATGAAATTTCTCACTTCCGCTATCCTGCTTTATCATCACGTTCTTAAAGAACTTTGTCAAACCCCCAGTGGGCCTGTCTGTGCCTTGGCAATGGGGGTACCATTCCCCCCATCGAATGAATCGATCTCTTCTATGAAGCGGTTGAACAGGTAGCGGCTGTCGTGCGGGCCGGGGCTGGCTTCGGGGTGGTACTGCACCGAAAACACCGGGTAGCGCGTGTGGGCCATGCCTTCCAGCGTGCCGTCGTTGAGGTTGACATGGGTGGCGACAAAGGTCCCGTTCGGAATGCTGTCGAGGTCCACGGCGTACCCGTGATTCTGGCTGGTGATCTCGACCGTGCCCGTCAAGAGGTTCTTGACCGGCTGGTTCCCGCCCCGGTGGCCGAATTTCATCTTGAAGGTTTTGCCGCCCGCGGCCAGACCCAGAATCTGGTGGCCCAGGCAGATGCCGAAGGTCGGGAGCAGGCCCATCATTTCCCAGGCGGTCTTATGGGCATATTCCAACGGTGCGGGATCGCCGGGGCCGTTGGACAGAAAAAGGCCGTGCGGTTGCAGCGCCATGATCTGCGCCGGGGTGGTGTGCGCCGGAACCACGATCGGTTCGATGCCCACTTCGGCCAGCCGCTCGATGATGGTGTGCTTGATGCCGAAGTCCATGAGCACCACGCGTTTGCCTTGCCGCAAGGTAGGAAAGGCGTAGGGCAGCGGCGTGGTCACTTCCCTGGTCATGTCGTGGCCGTCGATGTCCTGATGGTCGCTGGCCCGCTGGGCATAGACCTGTTCCTCGGCCGGGGTGAATTCACCGTACGGGTCTTCAGGGTGGGTGTACGAGCGGTGGGCGATGACACCCTTGACCACACCGCCCTCGCGCAGGCGGCGCACCAGTGCCCGCGTGTCGATGCCCTGAATACTGACCACACCGTACTGCTGCATGAACGAGTCGAGCGACTGCTGGGCGCGGTAGTTGCTGTATTCGCCGCTGAATTCCCGCGCGATGAAGCCGCGCACGTAGGGCTTGTTGCTCTCCATGTCGTAGATCGCCACGCCGTAGTTGCCGACATGCGGGTAAGTGATCGTCACGATCTGCCCGTTGTAGCTGGGGTCGGTCATGATTTCCTGATAGCCGGTCATGGACGTGTTGAAGACGACCTCGCCGATGGTTTCTCCGCGGTGTCCGAAGGCGTAACCACGGTAGATGGTGCCGTCTTCGAGGGCGAGAATGGCGCGTTCTTTACGGATCATAGATGGACCTCCATACCGCCTCGCTGGGCGCGTTTCATGGTGGAAGCTGAGAAGCAGCTCTCGACCGCTTAGATTATCAGGTCGGGTGTAAGCCAATGTCATGTTTTGCGGCGTGAACGAGGAGGCGCAGAAAGTGGTCAGGCCGCACAAGGGCGTGTCAGGCCAAAGACTTGAACATGGCAATCTCGTTGCAGTTCTCGAAAAAGGCGCAGCGCTGGCATTCTGACCAGACTTTGGGGTGCAGGCTGGTCTTTTCGATGCGTACAAAGCCGCAGCGCTCGAAAAAAGTCTGCTGGTACGTCCAGGCGAACAGGGCTGGAAGGTCAATCGCCCGCGCCTCTACCTCGCAGGCCAGCACCAGCTGTTTGCCCAGGCCGCGCCCCTGCATGTTGGGATGAATGGCAAGGCCGCGAACCTCGGCCAGGTCGGGGGCCAGCATGTGCAGACCGCACACACCGACCAGCCCGCCCGGCTGGCCCTCATGGGGTTCAGCAAAAATCAGGTGAAAATCCCGGATGGTTTCGGCCAGCAGCGCCCTGGAACGCACCAGCATCTGCCCCCGGCTGGCCCAGTAGCCGATCAGTTCATGAATCGCGTCGATATCCGACAGCCGGGCCTTGCGGTGCAGCAGGGGAGCCTGGGCATGCACATCCGGCACGGCGATCGAGTCGAGCGACAGAAAATTCATGCCCTCACTCCGTGCCGGAATGGAAAACAGGAAAGATAGGGTAGGGAGCCTGAACGGGTCACGCTCCGCACTCTATCTGTCCTGATTTTTTGAAGTGCCTTACCCGGCAATAGGTGTGCGGGTAAGGTGCGGTTCTGAGGCCCCGGCTTACTTGCTCAGGTCGCGCATCCAGGTACTGCCGCCGGGGCGATCGCCTCTGGCCCTGTACGCCTGGATTTGCGGCGCATCGGGGATTTCGCCCATGACCACGGCCAGTGGAACCTGGGTAAAACCGAAAGTGCCCCAGTCGTTGCCCTTGCTGAACATGTAGATGGCCCGGTCGCCGCGTCCCTGCGCGTACTCCACCGCGCTCATGACCAGTCGGCGGCCCAGACCCGCGCCACGTGCCGAGGGCATGACCGCCGCGCCACGCAGCAGGCTGACCCCGTCGCCGTGCTCCAGACCGATGGCCCCGACCGGTTGCCCGTCGCGCTCCATGACCCAGTAGGTCGTCCCGTTCGCCAGTGCCGCGTCGGTGTCCAGCCCAGCTTCTCGAAATACGTTGGTTACCGTTTCCTTGTCTTCCTGCTTGGCAAGGCGCATTTGAATATCGGGCATAGTGGTCTCCTCTCTGAAATGAACTGAGAACCGCCGGAGCGGAACAGGGCTTCAGGTTTTGCGTGTCAGCAGCATAGCGCACGGCCCGTTCGGAGCGTGGGTTTGTCTGAACTGCCCCGTTCATCCGGCGGCTCCGGGTTGCAGCATGGCCCGTTTCCAGACCTGTTCGTCCTGAATCCAGCCCTTGAGCACGCCACTTTTGACCTGGGGGGCCTCTGGCAGGGCGGCTTCGACTTCTGCCGGGCTACTGGGTACGAAGCCGAAGCGCTGCCAGTAGTCGCCTGCCTCGGAGCTGAACAGATACACCGTGTGGTCGCCGCGTAAACTGGCCTGAGTGAGGGCCGACCTGACCAGCGCCCGCCCCAGCCCGTGCCCACGAAACTGAGGTAGCACCGCCGTGGAACGGATGAGTGAAACGCCGTCGCCGTGTTCCAGGCCGATGCAGCCGCCGGGCAGACCGTCCAGCATGG
>JAGLBK010000216.1 GCA_018260275.1 Deinococcus sp. | reverse complement strand
GACATCATCTTCGTGGGGGAAATCCGGGATACCGAAACCGCCGGAATCGCCGTAGAAGCCGCGCTCACTGGTCACCTCGTGCTGGCGACGCTGCACACCAACGACGCCCCCGGGGCGATTACCCGTCTGGAAGAAATGGGGGTCGAGAGCTTCAACATCTCGGCGGCGGTGGCAGGCGTGCTGGCTCAGCGTCTGGTGCGCCGGGTCTGTTCCGACTGCAAGGCCCCGACCAACGCCGACCCGGACGTGCTGCGCCGACTCGGCATTACCGAACGCGAGTTGCGCGGCGCTCAGCTGATGCGCGGCGCGGGCTGCCCCCGCTGCGGCGGCACCGGCTACAAGGGCCGGATGGGGATTCACGAACTGATGATCGTCGACGACCCCGTTCGCAAGGTCATCAACGCGGGCAAAGCTGCCGCCGACATCAAAGACACCGCTATCGAGCAAAGCGGCATGAAAACGCTGCGCCAGGACGGCATCGAGAAAGCCCTTCAGGGCATGACCACCCTCGAAGAAGTGCTGGCTGTGACCGCGAACTAAATCTCTCAGCTGACCTAACCGACCTTTCTCTTCTGGAGTGACCATGACCCAAGCTGCCGATATTACCGACATTCTGCGCCTCGCCGCCGAACTGAACGCCTCCGACGTGATCCTGACCGTGGGCCGCCCGCCCCAGTTCAAGCTGTCTGGGCAGTACGACTCGCAGGGCTTTTCCGACCTGGCCCCGAGCGATACCCGCAAGCTGATGTACTCGATGATGAACGAGCGCCAGCAGCGCACCTTCGAGGAAAAGCGCGAGCTGGATTTTAGTTTTGCGCTGGGTGAAAAGGCCCGTTTCCGCGTGAACGTCTTTATGCAGCGCGGCAATGTGGGCGGCGTCATGCGTCTGATTCCCACCATTATCAAGAGCGCCGAGGAAATGGGCCTGCCCCAGACCGTGGTCGATATCGCCAACGCGCCGCGTGGACTGGTGCTGGTCACCGGGCCGACGGGTTCAGGCAAAAGTACGACGCTGGCGGCGATGCTCGACTTTATCAACACGAACAAGAACATGCACATCATGACCATCGAAGACCCTATCGAGTTCATGCATCAGCACAAAAAGAGCGTGATTAACCAGCGCGAGATCGGGGCCGATACCCTCAGTTTCGAGAACGCGCTGCGTGCGGTACTGCGCCAGGCCCCCGACGTGATTCTAGTGGGCGAAATGCGTGACTACGAAACGATCAAGGCCGCCGTGACCGCCGCAGAAACCGGACACCTCGTGATGGGCACGCTGCACACCAATAGCGCCCCCGAATCCATCGACCGTATCGTGGACGTGTTCCCCGAAGAGCAGCAGGCGCAGATCCGCGTGCAGCTCGCCAACAACCTGGTCGCGGTCATGACCCAGCAGCTCATTCCCCGCGCCGACGGCCCTGGCCGCGTCATGGCCTATGAACTCCTGATCGCCAACCCGGCTGTCCGCGCCCTTATCCGTGAAGGCAAGACCTACCAGATCACCAGCGTCATGCAGACCGGGGCCCGTGAGGGCATGGTCACTATGGACGCTTACCTCGCCAACCTGTACCGCCGCCACGTCATCAGCTTCGACAACGGTCTGGAACGTGCAGTGGACCCCAAGGAATTTACCCGTCTGGCCAACGACGCTTCGGTCAATGTGGGCGCTGCTGGCAGCCATACGCCGCCCCCCGCAGGAGGCTTTGCCTCGGGAGGAGCGCAGGCCGGTATGGGCCGTGACTCGGCGGGTCTGGGGCGCGGCACAACCGCAGCAGCGACTCCCACAGCACCAGCGAGCAGCACCGGCCCCGGCGGATTTGGCCGACGCTAGAGCGTTGGGCAGAAATATGCTTGGCGCTGTTGCCCCTCGCCGGTTGTGGCACTTGCACAGTGGCGCAGTAGAAGCGCGAAGTGGAGGGTGACTCGTAGCGCTGCCTGAAAGTGCATCCAAGCTGACCATACCCAGTGAAAGAGAAGAGGCGGAGAGTACTCTCCGCCTCTTCTTCTCTGCCTTTATTTCACGTCAGTTCAGGCTCCGGGCTGCTTGACGCTCTGGCCCTGGGCCGGGGGAATGGTCGGCTGCTCGGCTTCAGGCTTGGGCAGCAGCAGCAGGTCGAGGACTTCGCCCACGTGCTCCACGGCGTGAATCTTGAGGTCGCCGCGAATGCTCTCGGGGACGTCCTGAAGGTGCGGCTCGTTGTCTTTCGGGAAGATGACTTCGCGGATTCCGCCCTGATGGGCCGCCAGCAGTTTTTCCTTGAGGCCGCCGATGGGCAGCACCCGCCCGCGCAGGCTGATCTCGCCGGTCATGGCGACGTCGAGGCGCACCGGGCGACCCGTGATCGCGCTGATAACCGCCGTGGCAATCGTAATCCCCGCGCTGGGGCCATCCTTGGGCGTCGCACCGTCGGGGAAGTGAACGTGCAGGTCCATATTTTTGTGGAAATCGGGGTCGGCACCGTACTCGGCGGCGTGGGCCCGCAGATAGGCGACCGCCGCGCCCACGCTTTCCTTCATCACGTCGCCCAGGCTACCGGTCATGCTGATCTTGCCCGTACCAGGAGTCGCCAGCGCCTCGACCAGCAGCATGGTGCCGCCCACGCTGGTCCAGGCGAGGCCCTGCGCCACGCCCACCTGCGGCTCTTTTTCCATCTTGTCCGGGCGGTGCAGCGGAATGCCCAGGAAGTCGGGAATCTGGGGCGCGTCGATGTTGCGAACGCCTTCCCAGGGCTTTTCGAGCAGCTCACGCGCAGCCTTGCGGCTCAGCTTGCTGATCTGGCGGTCCAAGTTACGCACGCCGCTCTCGGCGGTGTATTCCTCGACGATGCGGTTAAGGGCCGCGTCACTGATTTCCAGCTTGCCGAGCAGGCCGTGCGACTTGATCTGCCGGGGCACGCGGTAGCGCCGGGCGATCTCGACCTTCTCCGGCTGGGTGTAGCCGGGAATGTTGATGACTTCCATGCGGTCCAGCAGCGGGCGCGGGATGGTCTGGAGGCTGTTGGCCGTCGTGATGAACATCACCTGCGAGAGGTCGTAGGGCACTTCGAGGTAGTGGTCCTGAAAGGTGTGGTTCTGCTCGGGGTCCAGCACTTCCAGCATGGCGCTGCTGGGGTCGCCGCGCCAGTCGCTGCTCATCTTGTCGATCTCGTCGAGCAGGATGATCGGGTTGGTCACGCCAGCGGTCTTCATGGCCTGGATGATGCGGCCCGGCATACTGCCGATGTAGGTGCGGCGGTGCCCCCGGATTTCGGCCTCGTCGCGCACGCCGCCCAGCGCCATCCGCACGAATTTGCGGTTGAGGCTACGGGCGATGCTCTTGCCCAGCGAGGTCTTGCCCACACCGGGAGGGCCCACCAGACACAGGATCGGGGCACGCAGTTCGGCGTCGTCGGTGCGTTCCTCGGCAGTGCGCTCACGGCGCTGCTCCTCGGTTTCACCTTCCCTGTGGGTCAGCTGCCGCACGGCCAGGAATTCCAGGATGCGGTCTTTGACGTCACCCAGCGCGTAGTGGTCGCTGTCGAGGATGTCGCGGGTGCGGCCAATGTCCAGCGTTTCCTCGTCGCGCTTGCTCCAGGGCACGTCCACCAGCCAATCGATGTAGTTGCGAACCACGGTGCTCTCGGGGCTGCCGCCGGGCGTGCGTTCCAGGCGCAGCAGTTCCTTCAGCGCCTTTTCCTTGACCGACTCGGGCATCCCGGCTTCCTCGATCTTCTCGCGCAGGGCATCGACCTCGGCAGGGCCGTCCTCACCGCCGCCGAGTTCCTTGCCGATGGCCTTCATCTGCTCGCGCAGGTAATACTCGCGCTGGTTGGCGTCCATCTGTTCCTTGACGCGCCCGGCGATCTTCTTATCCATATTGAAGCGCTCGGTGTCGCGGCTCAGCAGCTTGAGTACCGCTTCCAGGCGCTCACGCAGGCCCACCGCCGCCAGGACTTCCTGCTTCTCTTCGGGCGTCCAGTTCGCGTGGTGGGTCACCTGGTCGGCCAGCGCTCCGGCGTCGGTCAGGGCTTTGAGGCCCTCGAGCTGGTAGTTGTCCAGGCGCAGATTCTTGTTCTGGCGCTGGTATTCCTCGAAGGCTGACTTGACTTCGCCTGCCAGCACGGTAATTTCGCGGCTCTCGTCGGCGGGCGTGGGCTGCGTTTCGGCCCGCACGCGCATGTAGGCGCTGGGCACCTCGTCGAGCACTTTGGCCCGTTCCTGCGCCTCGACCAGTACCTGATAGGTGT
>JAGLBK010000215.1 GCA_018260275.1 Deinococcus sp. | reverse complement strand
GCCCCTTGCCGTCGTACCCCAGTTCGGAGGTCTTGAGGATGCCGCGCCCGCCCACCGCTTTGAGGGCGCCTTGCAGCTCCGGGGCCGACTCGATCACCACGAAGGGGGCTGTCTGCGCTCCGGCTTCACGCAGCGCCACTTTTTCGCGGGCACGGTGCTTGCTGCGCTCCAGCAGGGCCGCGCCGGGGCGCACGGGGACGCGGCCTCTCAGAGCGTCCAGTGCCTCGACCGGAACATTTTCAAATTCCAGGGTCACGGCGTCGCATTTTGCCAGTTCTTCCAGCCCCGCCGGGTCGGTGTAGGGCGCGTGCAAATGCTCGGTGCACAGCCGGGCCGGGGCGTGTGGGTCGGGTTCCAGCACCTTGACCCGCACGCCCAGCGGCAGGGCTGCCAGCGCCAGCATCTGCGCGAGCTGCCCACCGCCGAGGATGCCCAGGGTGGCTTGTGGCCTGTGGCCTGTGGCCTGTGGATAATCGGCGGTCACGCTTCGCCTGCTTGCGGGTGGCCGTCAAAGTACGGGTCGTCCAGCACGGCCTGGGTCTGCTTTTCGCGGAAGGCGCTGAGGCGTTCGCGCACCTGTTCGTCGGTGGTGGCAAGGAGGGCGGCAGCAAACAGCGCGGCGTTTCTGGCCCCCGCCTGCCCGATAGCGAAGGTGGCGACCGGCACCCCGGCGGGCATCTGCACGATGCTCAGCAGACTGTCCTGGCCGCTCAGGGCGCGGCTCTGCACCGGCACACCCAGCACCGGCACGCGCGTAAAGGCCGCCAGCATGCCCGGCAGGTGGGCCGCGCCGCCTGCCCCGGCGATGAGGCAACTCAGGTTCAGGCGTTCGGCGCGGGCCGCGTAGGTCGCCAGCAACCCTGGCGTGCGGTGGGCCGAGAGCACCCGCACCTCGTAGGGAATCTGAAGCTGGGCCAGCAACTCCAGTGCGCCCTGCATGGTCTCGAAGTCGCTGCGGCTGCCCATGACCACACCGACGCGGGCCACAGGATCAGAGGGCACGGAAACCGGGGATACAGGAGCGGGGGGCGCAGAAACAGGGGGCACAGAGACGGGGGCGGCGGAATCGTTCGTCACGCCCCGTAGTTTAGGGCGCGGGGTTCTCCTGGGTCGGTTCTGCCGGGTCAGCCCGCCGCGATCTGCTGCAAGGCCAGGGCCAGCGCCGCCGCGTTCTGCTCCAGCGTGTGCCCGCGCAGCACGCTCTGGCGGGCCTTGACCCCCATACGGGCCAGCGGCACCGGGTGGGACGCCAGCGCCCGTAGCGCCGCCGCGTACCCCGGCACGCCGTTACCGATCAGTAGCCCCTCACGTCCGAATTCGATCAGTTCGCGCTGGGCCGGAATGTCGTTGGTCACGACGGGCGTGCCGCTGCTCAACGCTTCGAGGGTAGCGAGCGACTGGTTTTCGGCGATGGTCGGTTGCAGCACCACGTCGGCGGCGCGGTACAGCTCCGGCATGTCGTGACGCTTGCCGAAAAAGCGGACGTTGGGCGTGGCGACTGCCCTCAGCGCACCATCCAGGTAGCCGGTGCCCACCAGCACGAACTCCAGCTCGGGCACGGCGCGGGCGACCGCCATGACGGTGGGGTGGTTCTTCTCGATGCTCATGCGGGCCGGAACCAGCACGGTAAAGCGCGTGAAGCCGTACTCGCGGCGCAGGGTTTCGCGCTCGGCGGGGTCGGCGGGGCGAAATTTGCGGGTGTCTACACCGTTGGGCACGGCGCGGACATCCGGCATATGGTGCCAGCGCCGCAGGTACGCCGCCGCCCAGTTCGACACCGTGACCACGTGCTGCGCCCCGCGAATGTCCCTGGCCTGCAAGACCTCGTAAAAGGCGCGGTAGATGTTCTGCGGCAGCCCCGGAATATGCAGCATCAGCTGGTCGTGAATCAGCGACACGAACGGCCCGCGCAGCAGCCGGTAATACTTGCGGTAGCCCAGCGCGTTCCAGCTGCTCAGCACGGTCAGGTCGAAGCGGCTTTCGAGCGGCACCACTTCCTGAAGCTGGTGGTAGGCGTGCACCGGAATCTGCCGCGCCGTCAGCTGCTCACGGAAGTCGGCGGTGCCGGGCGCGGCGGGCATGGCGACCTCGGCCTGCACGCCGTACTGGCGCATCGGCGGAATCAGTTCGCGCAGGTAGACCTCGCTGCCGCCCACCGCCGGGGCGTCGGTCACGAACAGGACTTTGAGGGGCACGGGCATCATGTCTACGGTATACCTTCCGGCCCTGGTGCATAGAGAAACGCCGTGCTGGGAACTCTGGATGTCTTGCGGAAGCGCCCTGCGTAATGGCCTGACACCATTCCGAATGACAGGCCAGAACGCTAAAATTGGCCATGCCCTCTCTTCTCTTCTATCATTTCGCCTACGAAGACCATCTGGAGCGCCGCACGCCCCACCGCGCCGGACATCTGGCCCACGCCCAGGCCGCGGCCGAGCGCGGTGAATTGCTGCTGGGCGGGCCACTTAATCACCCGATGGACGGCGCTGTTTGTGTCTTTACGACTGCCGAAGCTGCCCACGCCTTTGCCGGGGCCGACCCGTATGTGCTGGCCGGGCTGGTCGGCAAGTGGGAAGTGCGCGAATGGGAAGCCGGGGTGGGAGTGTGCGTGGATAAGGTTTAGCCGAAGCGCCGCTGCATCAGCCGGTAGACCTTGTCGTCGTTGCGGGGGCCAATCACAGTGATAGTCACGATGGTCAGCAGGCCGCTTTCCTCGTTCAGGTCGTACACGATGCGGTATTCGCCCGCGTCTACCCGGTAGAAGTTCCAACCGCCCTGCCTGAACTGTTCGCCCTTGATAGGTCTGGCGTCGTTGGGCAGGGGATTTTGTTTCAGGTCGGCAATCTTGGCGGCCACCTGAGTCTGATGTTTACCAGCCCCAATTTTGTCCAGGTCCTTTTTTGCGGCGGGATATAGCTTGACCACGACCTCAGGGACATCTTCAACAGTTTCAGCCGCTTCAGAGTCCATATTCGTGCTTGATGTCGTCCCAGTTGATGGGTTCCTCTCCGGCTGCTCGGCTGGCTTTGATTCGTTCACTGGCTACCTCTCCCCAGTAAGCGTCTTCCAGCCTTTCCAGCAGTTCCAGGTCTTCCACGCTGACCAGCACGGCGGCAGGCTTGCCATTGCGGGTAATCGTGACCCGCTCGCGCCCATAGCCAACGCGACTGAGCACATCGTTGAACGCGGCGCGGGCTTCACTGGCACTGATAGTTGGTTTATCGCTTACTGTCATTTTGTCTCCCCATTGAAAGCAGCCGCGAAAGGCTTCAGGCAATGGGCTAAACCCCACCAAGAACCGCAATACAGTGTTCAATCCACCACCTCGCACACAGCAAGGTGGACGTGGACGGGTTTGCCCACTTCGCCAACTCTGCCTGAAAACATACCCTCAATGTAAAATTTTGTCAATTTGTACAAAATGTTCTTTTCGCCTTGCCTACCCCGCTCCACAATCCGCCCCAAGCTCCCGCGCTATCCTCTGCCC
Organism: Deinococcus sp.; assembly: GCA_018260275.1. GTDB lineage: Bacteria > Deinococcota > Deinococci > Deinococcales > Deinococcaceae > Deinococcus. The sequence continues at coordinate 779 of JAGLBK010000215.1, read as the reverse complement.
CATCGCACCTTCCCCGGTGCGGTCATCCAGATGCGCCCGAGGGTTTTTTCTGCCCACAGACGGCGCGGCAACCGAACCTTCATCACGGTCACGGTGCTTCCAGAAAAGGCCCGCGAGATTCACGCCGACGATGGCGCAAGCGGGCGCGATGGCCCAGCGGAAGGCAGTTAAAGCAATCAGCCGTGAGCTATGGGCCATGAGCAAAGGCAAAAAGCCTGCGCCCTGGCCCCTTTGTCCATTCAGAGGAAGGCCCGCCGTGACCACCCAGCAGAACGATTCCATCATCCATCACCCATCATCCATCACCGAGGCCGCAGGCCGCCGAATCCTGATTCTGGACGGCGCGTGGGGCACTCAGCTTCAGAACGCCAACCTCACCGAGGCCGATTTCCGCTGGCCCGACGCCGACCCGCTGCGGATGTACCGGGGCAACTTCGACCTGCTGCAACTGACCAAGCCGGACGTGATTCGCGCCGTCCACCGCGCCTATTTTGAGGCCGGAGCCGATATCGCCAGCACCAACACCTTCAACAGCACGACCATTTCACAGGCGGATTACGGCACCGAGGCCCTGGCCTACCGCATGAACGTGGAGGGCGCACGACTGGCCCGCGAGGTGGCCGACGAGTTCACGGCGCGGGACGGCAAACCGCGCTGGGTGGCCGGAAGTGTGGGGCCGACCAACCGCACGGCGACCCTCTCGCCCGACGTGGAGCGGCCCGAATTTCGCAACGTGACTTTTGACGACCTAGTGAGCGCCTACAGCGAGGCGATAAGCG
>JAGLBK010000214.1 GCA_018260275.1 Deinococcus sp. | reverse complement strand
TGACCTCGCTGCCCCCGCCCAGCGCCGGACGCGCCACGATGCCCACGTCTCCGAGAACGGCGATGCGGGTCGGCGGCGTGTCGTTGCCGGTGGTGCTGGCGGTTCTGGCACTCAGGTTGGCATACCAGATCAGGGTGCGGTTGACGTTGAACAGCGCGACCTGCTGGTTGCCCTGGCAGTCGCTCAGGGTCAGAAGGCGGTCCCCGGTGGGGCTGAGGACCGATTTGATCAGGCAGGGCGCGGGCGTATAGGCCACGTTGAGGCCGTTGAACGGTTGCGGGGTACTCAGGTTGGCGTCCAGCAGCTGCACGGCGTTGGTGGTGGTCAAAATGGCGTTGCTGCCGCTGTTGAGGTTCAGCAGGCCCACGCCCTTGCCTGCGCCGTTTGGATCGGTCGCCAGGGTAGCGACCCTGGTGTAACTGGCCGTCACGGCCCCGTCCGGCGTCGCCAGCTGGTCGGCGTAGCCCAGGGTCCGCCCGCTGTCGGTAATCAGGCCCAGGCGCACATCCAGCGCCGGTTCCTGGGTGCCGGTACAGCCGACCAGCAGCGTGCTCAGCAGTGCGGCTCCCAGAAGGCGGCGGGGAAGGCGGAAAAGCGGCGGAACAGTCATAGTCGGCACCTCGGCACTCCTGAATCGGAATTCTTGAACTGGCGGGAACTTCTGAATTGGGGGGCTGGGCTGAGAGGCTTCACGGTGAAGTGGCCGGGCTGTTGAGGGGAAGCAGCGGCACGCTGGGGCCGTCCTGATTGAGCTGGAACAGGGGATACATCTGGCCCGGCAGCCCCACGGCCAGGCGGTATCTTTTGCGGGTCAGGTCGATTTCGCCCTGCATGATCCAGCAGCAGCGGTCGATGGTCAGCCCGATCACGGGGCCGAGGGGCTGACGGTTCTGGCGCTGCCCGTTCACGTAGGTAAACGTCTGGCTCAGGCTGGCGGTCAGGTACGCGCCCGGTTTGGGGCCATTGCCCAGCGCCACCCCCACCCGGACCGGGTCGAGCGTCAGGGTGTCGTTGGAAACGTCCTTCGGGTAGGTGCCGTAGCGGGTGCGCTGGTAACTCGCGTGGCCCGAAAGTGAGAAGCGGCCCTGCTGCCACGCCGCGTCCATGGTGGCCGCCGACAGTTCGGCGCGTGGCTGATCGAGTCCCACGAGGTTGTAGGTGGCGCTGGTGCTCAGCTTCTGGCCGGGCTTTGTGGTGGTCAGCGCCCCTTTCAGGTAGGGCTGGGTAAATCCCTGGCGGCGCATGTCGTAGTAGCCCCCATAGACCAGCTGCCAGTTGGTCGCCTTGCCCGCTTCCGTGCCCAGGTTGAAGGTCACGCTGCCGCTGTTTTTGTTTTCCGGCGCCTGATTAAGCAGCAGGTCGTGGGCCATACCCAGCGTGTAGCCGCGCCAGGTGACCGAGTGGTTGCCGGTCACGCGCGGCGTCTTGAGGTACAGCGTCTCATTGCCTGAAATGCTGACCGGGTTCAGGACCGAATCGCGCGACGAGACGGCGCTATAAGTCGTGGCAACGGCGGTGGAACTGGACGAATACACACTGGTGGCGGGCTGCGGATCATACGTGCCCGACACGCTGAAATAGTTGGTCCGGATGTCGTCGGTGACGGTGGCCTTGACGGTGATCGGCTGCAAGCCCCCGCTGGTGCGGTTATAGGCGCTGGTGGTCGTGAGGGTCAGGTTCGGATAGGGCCACGCGCTGGTGCGCCGGTAGTAGGCCGCCCGTTCAGGCTTGGCCGCAGAGTAGGGCGTTGCCGGAACCGCCGGGGTCGGGGACACATAGGTCAGTTTGCCGGAATCGGGATCGCCCGCCGTAAAACTGACTGAAGAAGTCTCCACGTTGCCGGTGGCCCAGTTGTAGTCGAGGGCATAGCTCATGTTCACCGGAGCGCGGTTAACCGAGCTGCCGACGGTCAGGTGCTCGTTGCGGTAACCCGCGCCGGGCGGAATAAAGCCGTCGCGCAGATACTTGACGTTGAAGGTCGCGCCGGGCAGCGGTCTGGCGGAGAGGTTCAGCGAAAGGGGCGCACTGAGGGTATACGACACCACGTCGAAGGCGAACGGGCTGGTGCCCTCGTTGCGAATGTAGTCCTGGCGCACCGTGAAGCTGTTGGTGGTCGCCCACGACTGGCTAAGCTGCGCGGCGGCGCTGAGCTGCACAGTTCTGGCCCCGGTGCCGTAATAGTGACCAGTAAAGTCGTTGGTCACCTGCAACTCGGCCTGTTTCCAGAGCTGGCGGGTATAGCCGATCTTGTGAATTTCTTCCAGGCGCGAGGTCGTGAAATTGAGTCCGGCGGCGCGGGCCTGGCGCGAGTTGGGGTTGCTGCCCGCGGTGTACTCTCCGACCTTGAAATCGAAATCCAGGCTGACCGGACCGACCGAAAACGGCTTGGGGTCCAGATCGAATTCCGGTTTCTTGAGCGGGTAATACAGGGCCGTGGTGGGTTCAGGGCCAAAGCGGTTAAGGTAGAACAGCGTTGCCGAGAACCGGGGGTACTCGACCTTGGCCGTGAAGTCGGCGTTCGTCAGGCCGTATTCCGGGTCGCTGGGCGACCGCCCGATGTCTTTGCGGTTGACCCGCAACGAGTAGGTCAGGTCGGTCACGGCCAGTTCGACCGGAATGCGGCCCTTGACGCTGAACCGGAGGTCCTTGTCGTATCCAGACGTCACGGGACTGCCCGAGCCTGTGCTGCCAGACCCTGTGCCGCCCACGCCGGTGGTAAACGGCAGCGGCTTGGGCAGCGCCAGCGCATACAGGTCGAGGCGGTCGATCCAGTTGTTCGGGGCGTAATCGTGCAGGTCGACGCCGCCGCCCAGGCGCGGGCTGCGGTTCTGGTAGTAGCGCAGCATGGTAGTGCCCAGCACGCTGCTGCCGATGGAAAAGGGCAGGTCGGCCCCGGCCACGTAGCCGTCTATAGCGTCCTTGCCGATGCTCAGGCGGGGCTGGCGGGCCTGTGGGTTCAGCGGCAGCACCACCACAGGCAGGTACAGCACCGGGTGGTCGGCCAGCAGCAGCTGAGCGCGGTAGGCCACCAGCCGGTCGCCGGGGTACAGCATGACCCGCTCGGCGCGGAAGGCGTAGTCGTTGGGGGTGCGGCCACAACGGGCACACGGCGTGAAATAGCTGTGGGTAGCCCGCAGTTGCCCCGGCACACGCTCGATTTCCGACCCGATAATTTCCAGGCTGCTGTCGCTGATCAGCACGTCCTGACCGGTCAGGGCCTCGCTGCCGACATCCACGACCAGATCGTCGCCGGTCAGGTTCTGGTTGTCTTTCGCCATGTGGTAGGTGGCGTGCCCGACCAGGGTCAGCGTGCGGCGGGTGCGGTTGAATTCCACGCGCTGCGCTTTGACCACATCATCGTCGACATGAAGCTCGACATTGCGGCCCGCGATGATCACGATTTCCTGATCGTCGACGGTCCGCATTTCCAGCGTATCTGCCGTGATGATCTTGACGGTACGGGCCTGCGCCAGGCTGCCAGAAAGCAGCAGGCCGCCCACTGCCATGGCCAGCAGGCGCAGGGTTCCGGGCCGCCGTTTCACCCGTTGTTCCAGTCCAGCAGGGTCCGGGCCAGTAATGTCCGGGTGGCGTCCCTGGTAGCGGGAAGGGTAGCTGCACCAGACGCAGAACCTATGAGCCTGCCGGTCTCAGGGCTGTTCAGCGGCCCCACATCGGCCAGCACCGGTCCAGTGGATTGCACGCCCGCCAGCACGCTGAGCACCGTGCCAGGGTAATAGAAGCCCAGGATGTGCAGGTGGTCGTAGCCCTTGCGGGCCAGTCCCAGTGCCCCGTACTGCGAGAGGCCCACGCCGTGTCCCTGGCCGTTGCCCTGCATGACCAGCGGATTCAGGCCGCTGATGACCACCCGGCTGCTGCCCGCGCCCAGCGAACGCACGAAGCCGCCCGCCTCCGCGCCGCCCAGTTTGAAGGTACCCGACGCGCCCACGAAGGTGATTTCCTGCGGCCTGCCCGATGGAGAGACCCTGGTAATACTTACGCTCTGTAGCGCCCCGACCCGCGCCCCGTACCGCTCGGCGACGCTCTGTACCTGGGCCTGGGGAATCTGGAGTTTCCACATCGAACGCGGCCCCCCCAGCGAAAAAGGGTCGGGCTGCGCGGGCAGATACGGCAGGTTATTCATGCCCCAGACCTCGGTGGCGGAGGCCGTGTAGCCGCCCGAATCGCTGCTGAAGTAGGTACTGGCCGCCTTGCCCCGGAACGAAACGACCTGCCCGGCACTGGCCCTGACTGCCGCGTCGGTCTGGGGCTTCTCGGCCTCGACGCC
>JAGLBK010000213.1 GCA_018260275.1 Deinococcus sp. | reverse complement strand
TTCAATTTCAGAACCTGCTCAAATTGACCGTTTGACACCTCTAAAATTTACCAGCTGACTTTCGCAGGAGGTCTAATAAAGCGCAGATTACGCTGCTTGGCCGCCGGAAGTGGGCGTACGGCCACTCTCCGGTCACAGCCTCCGCCACAGCTCGGTAGCGTTCACCCTGAGCCTCTACCAGACGGTTGACAAAGGCGAACCGGAAGCGCGGGCAATCGGCGTGGATGACCTCATTTCCAGACCAGAAAAGTAGGCCATTACGCACGGATTATGCACGCGGACAAATTATGCACGTTTACGCCGAAGCGAGAAACGCAAAAACCCGCGCTGGGCGGGTTCTTCTTGGTGGCGACATCGAGACTTGAACTCGAGACCTCACGATTATGAGTCGTGCGCTCTAACCAGCTGAGCTACGTCGCCATTCTCAATTTGATGTTTAAGCCCGTTTCCGAAGCTTCGATGCAGCCCGCGCGGGCGAGATGCCTGAAAATAATACAATAAATTCCAAATTTGTCCAGCCCCCGGCTTATCTTTCAATCGCGTTAGCCACCAGTGCTGTTAGTCTTTCTGCCGGGCCACAGGTCAAAGTGCCTTTCCATGTTCATAGGGAATTGAGCGTGCTGGCCGCCTTCTCAGCTGCTGTCCAGGCATGATCTGCAAAGCTGATCTGTACGGTGGGCAGCTGCTGTCGCAAAGCCTGTTGGAGAGGTGCGCTCTGCAAGGCACCCCCAGTGGCTTTGACTGGCAGGGGGCCGGTTTGAAGTTGGACGTTCTTCGCCAGCTTGACCAGGGCGGCGGCGGCTTCCTGCAACAGCTGTATGGCCTGTGGATCACCAAGTTGTGCGGCGCAGGTCACGGTTGGGGCGACCAGCGCGAGGCTGCGCGCGCCAGGGGTGCCGTAGACGAAGGCCCGCAAGGTAGGCCAGTCGAGGCCCCCGGTCAGGTTGGCGACCTCCGCCGCCAGGAGTCCGTGTGGCCGCTCACCACGGTCCAGAAAATCGGTGATCCAGTACAGCGCCGCCCGGCCTATGCTTGCGCCGCCGCCCTCGTCGCCAATGCGGTAGCCGCGCCCACCAGCGCGAACAGGCTCGCCGCTGACCGGAAGGTGATAGGCCATACTTCCTGTTCCGGCATACACCAGAATGCCTTCGCCTGGCGCGAAATGTGCTGAATACGCCAGGTCCAGGTCGCTTTCCAGGCCCACAGCCTCAGGGCCGAGTCCGAGGCTGGCCGCCAGTTCCTGCCGGAGTTGCTCGGCTTGCGGTGTACCCGCCGAAATTCCTGGGAGGCCAAAATGTGCCCTCTGCGCCGTGACGGGCAACGAGGAGCGCAGCGCTCTCAGGGCGGTTTCGCCAGCTGGTGTGTATATAAGAGCCGCCGTCAGGGCAGGCGCCTGGCCGCGTCCCAGGACGGTCTGGCCCTGCATCAGAACCCATTTGGTGCTGCTGCCCCCGGCATCCACGCCGAGGCAAATGGGGAAGGGCATCAGACGGTCACCAGTTCTGTCATGGCTGCCTATTCAAGCACACCTTCAGACCTCCGTAAAATATTACCCGGATACTAGTGACAGTAGAAATTTTATCCGGATAATATACGAATATGAAAACGGAAGATCAGATCACTATTTTTCAGGACCAGAACAGATTGTTCACGGGTGAGCGGCGGGAGGCCCTGCGATTTTTGAAAAGCCGGGCGCTGGGGCAGGTATTCATTTTTGAAGACCGGACCGGGCGGCAGACCGATTTTGATCTGTCTGGCAGCCTTGAAGATGTGCTGGCGCGGGCACTGCCGGAAACGGCCAGCACAGCCAGGCCCGGTCCTGGGCGGCCCCGGCTAGGAGTGGTGCCGCGTGAGGTTACGCTGCTGCCCCGTCACTGGGAATGGCTAGAAACCCAGCGTGGAGGAGCGTCGGCCACGTTACGGCGCTTGATTGATGAGGCCCGTAAAAAAGACCCGGAAGGTGAACGCCTTCAGCAGGCGCAGGCGGCCACCGACCGCTTTCTTGGGGTCATGGCAGGCGATCTGTCAGGCTACGAGGAAGCGGCCCGCGCCCTGTATCAGCGCGACAGGGGCAGTTTTCTGGCCCATAGTGCCGCCTGGCCCGGAGATATTCGCGCCCACGCCCTTGAACTGGCCGCCCCGGTATTTGCCGGAACTGATGTGGAGGCCGATTGAACCCAGCTGGAGGGGCAGAACGGAATGCTATGAAGCGAGCAGCGTATTCCCGACCGCCCGGCGCAGCTCCTGTAGGTCGGGGCCGCCGTGCCGCGAGGGGTGAACCCGGTTGGTCAGCAGGGTCCAGCCCAGGCCGCCCACCGGATCGACCCACAGCCCCGTGCCGGTAAAGCCGGTGTGCCCGAACGCCTGTGGGCTGCACAGACTGCCGCCGCTGAACCCAGGTTGGCTGAGCACGAAAGCCAGGGTGCGCCCGTTCACAGCGGGCCTCAAGGCGGCGGCCTGGGCAGCCGGAGAAAGCCAACCCCCGCTCAGTAGCAGCTGCACCTGATCCAGAACGCCTTCGAGGGTCCCGAACAGGCCAGCGTGGCCCGCGACCCCGCCGAGCGCGGCGGCATTCTCGTCGTGGGTCTCGCCGCGCAGGACGCGCCCGCGCCAGGAACAGTGCTCGGTGGCGACACTCCGCTCAGGCTCTGGCCTGAAGGTCAGCCCCGGACCCGGTACAAAAGCATCGAGCGGCTGCCCATAGACCTTTTCCAGGACGCGGCCCAGCAGCATATAGCCCAGGTCGGAATACAGCACTTCCCCCGGCGGTTGCAGCTCGAAGGCTTCCTGCATCAGCCGGGCACGGACCGTGTCTCGCTCGCCCCAGGTGTACAGGGGCAGCCAGCCCGGCAGGCCCGCCGTGTGCGTCAGCAATTGCCGTAAGGTGCGTGTTTTGAGGGGCGTGTCCTGCATCCAGCCCAGTTCGGGCAGATAGCGGGCCAGCGGGTCGTCGAGGTCCAGTTGGCCCTGTTCTGCTGCCCGCAGAATGAAGCGGGCGGTCAGGAGGGGTTTGGTCAGGCTCGCCAGGTCCCACCAGAAATCCGGTCGTAATGCTATATGCTCCGGCTCCCGCTGCGCCTCGCCTACAAACAGCGTCGCCCGCTCACCGTTCCGGTTGACGACTCCGAGGGCCGCGCCGCTGAGGCCGTGGTGCTGATGTGCCCGGCGCAGCAGGCTTTCAGTGGTGGGCGGAATGTTCACGCCTTCAGCTTAATGCGGCGGGCCGCGCGGGGGGCATACCACAACCACGAGTCTGGTCAAATCGTTCTGTGTATGACATAATACGGGCAATATGGCACGAGCTAAAATAAAAGATGATTCCGTGACCGAGACGGCTTTCCGGCCTTTCGAGGTGTTCGATATTCTGATGTCTACTGCGGCTGTGGACAGTCAGATTCAGGCCCTAGCCGACAGTGAAGCGGACCGCAAGACCCTGAATGCGGCGCTGACCGAGGCGCTGAGCACCGCGCAGCAGCGCTGGGGCCTGGGCCTGCACCACCTGAAGCATGAGGCGCAGCTGACCGAGGACGGCAGTGACATTACCCTACTGGTCGATGGCCGAGCCGTGGCCGACCTCAGCGCCGGATATGAAGCGCTGGCCCAGGCCTACGAACCCATGCGGGCCGCCGACGAGAATGGGCTGAGCCTGTGGGGGGCGTTGCCGGAAGGCCACCGCGTTCCGGCGGACGCGCCCTTTGCGCAGCTGAAAGTCCTGATCGAGGAGGCCCGTGATTTCGAGACCCACTGGATCGCTGGGCGCAGCGGCACTTTTCACCGCCTCTGGCGCAGCGGCGAGCACCTGTTTATCGAGGTGACCCGGCCTGTTTCGGCGCAGGCGGCCCTCTCGGACGCGGCCTGGGACGTAATTACCAGTATCAAGGACCGCGCTTTCCAGCGTGAACTGATGCGCCGCAGTGAAGAGGTCGGTATGCTCGGTGCTCTGCTCGCAGCCCGTCATCCCAGTGCTGGGGCCAATTTGGCGCGGCTGCCCGAAGCGCATTTCGCGGTGCAGGCTACCGTTCACCGGATCAGCGGTGAGGAAAGCCGCAATCCCGAGCAGTACCGCACCCAGCTCAGGAACGCTGCCGCCGAACTCGAAGAAGCCCAGGGCCACATCACCAAGCAGCTCTCGGAAGTGTTGCGTCACGGGCTGACCAGTCGCTAGCTTAGACCGTGTTTATAAAGGGTCAGGAAGTTTTTTGACATGCGATAAAGACGCGGTTTTTGACCCTCGCCCCTTGTGGGAGAGGGCCTCGCGTAGCGAGGGGTGAGGGGGCGACCGGGCAAACTTTAACGCTC
>JAGLBK010000212.1 GCA_018260275.1 Deinococcus sp. | reverse complement strand
CTACGACGGGGGCGGCACGTTCACCGCCGTCACGCCGACGACCAATACCCGCAACAGCGACGGCACCACTGCGCTGGCTTTCCCGGCGGTGGCCCGCCTCGATCCGGGCGGCGCGGTCTACGACAGTACTGGCAGGCAGATCGGCAATGGCGCGGTGCAGTATCTGGTCACGGTCAAGGCCAACAGCAGCGCCCTGGGCAGCAGCAGCAGCGTGACCCTGACCAACACGGCCAGAGTCAGCACCAGCACCTCCGAAACCAACCTGGCGAACAATGTGGCGAGCGACATCGTCAAGATCGCGCTTCAGCCGCAATTGACCCTGACCAAGACCAGCAACGCGGTGGGCGGCAAATGGTCCTCGGGGCAGACCGACACCAGCTATACTCTGACGGTGACCAACAGCAGCACAGTACCGACCAGCGGCATGGTCACGGTGCAAGATCAGCTGCCCGCCGGTATGGTTCCGCTCACCGCGACCTTCAGCCCGGCGACCGGGTGGGGATGCACCACGTCCGGCCAGCTCGTGACCTGCACGAGTACCGACGTGCTGGCCCCCGGCGCCTCGGTAGCCCTGACTTTGCCGGTGAATATCGCTGGTGTGGCGCTAGGTTCAGTGACCAACAAGGCCAGTGTAGGGGGCGGCGGCGACCCCGACCCACTGCCCGCACCTGGCACCTGTACCCCGGCGGCGACCAATCCGGGGAACCAGTGTGGCAGCGCGACCGTTACGGTAACGGGTACCGTCAAGCTGGCGGTCGAGAAGACAGTCCAGAACATTACCGCAGGCACCCCGGTAGCGACCAGCAGCACCGGCAAACCCGGCGACGTGCTCGAATACTGCATCAAGACCACCAACCAGGGCACGCTAAGCGCCACGAACCTGCACTTCGGGGATAACGTGCCAGACACGACGGCTTTCCTGGAAGGCGCTTACGGGGCCGGTAAAGATATTCACCTGACCACCACGACCGGCACCGACACTTTCTATACGGCGGCAGCCGACGCCGACCAGGGAGCCGTCACCTCGGGCCGGGTCACGGTAGACGGCGGCACCTTCACGCTCCAGCCCAAGCAGGCGTTTACCATCTGCTTCCGCACGACCATTCAGTAAATTCAGTAACGCGCCGCCTGCTCAGCGCTGCTGGGCTGCACACGAGAGCAGGCCACTTTCCGGGGTGGTCTGCTTTTGCATGCGGCCCATTTGCCTGTGGCCTATTTGAAACCAAGGCCGGGCGCGTATACCTTACGGGGGAGAGTTCCCCAGAAAATCCGGCTCCGGGCCGCAAGAGGGCACGCAGCCAACCCAAATTCCCCTCACGATCACCAAAAAAGGCGCACCCATGAGCGATCAAGCTGACCTGTTCGGCCTGCACCCCGAGGCCCCCAAACCCCTGTTTCCCGCCGACCTGCCCGCCGACTGGAAAGAGGCGCTGGCCGCCGAATTTGCCGCGCCCTACTTCTATGAACTGCGTGATTTTCTGGTGCAGGAGCGCCGCGAACACACCATTTATCCGCCCGCGCCGGACGTGTTCAACGCGCTGCGGTACACTCCACTGAGCGAGGTCAAGGTCATGATTCTGGGGCAGGACCCGTACCACGGCCCCGGTCAGGCACACGGCCTGAGTTTCTCGGTGCGGCCCGGCGTGCGTATTCCGCCCAGCCTGCGGAACATCTTCAAGGAGTTGCAGAGCGATATTCCCGGTTTTACGCCGCCCAGAGACGGCTACCTGCGGCCCTGGGCGCAGCAGGGCGTGCTGATGATCAATGCCGTGCTGACCGTGCGGGCCGGGCAGGCCAACAGCCACCAGGGCAAGGGCTGGGAGCAGATGACCGACGCCGTGATCCGCGCCGTGAACGCCAGGCCCGGGCGCGTGGTGTTCGTGCTGTGGGGCGCTTATGCCCGCAAAAAAGCCAGACTGATTACCGGACCCCAGCACGTGATTATTGAATCGGCCCACCCCAGCCCGCTCAGCGAGGCCAAGTTTTTCGGCACGCGTCCCTTTTCCAGGGTCAACGCGGCGCTGGAAGAGGCCGGGGCATCCCCGATCGACTGGCAACTGCCTATGCAGGCCGAGGAATAAGGGCGCACGGCAGTTCAGGAGGTGCCCGGAAGTGGACTATGCTGCACCTCATGCTGGTCCATTTTCCCCATAATCTTCCCCTCCACCCTGGTTCTGCGAGGCAAGGCTTCTGACCTCTTCCCCGCCCCGCCCCCAGAGCGCCGAAGCCTTCTGGCCCCCATTCTGGCGAGGCTTCCGGGTGATGTTTCCCCTGTGGCTAGGCATGGTGCCTTTCGCTGTCGCCTACGCGGTCACCGCGCGGGCCGGGGGCCTGACTCCTCTGGAAATACAACTCATGAGCCTGACTGTCTTTGCCGGGGCCAGCCAGATCGCGGCGGCGGGCCTGTTCGTCAAAGGCGCGGCGGGCGTGGGCATCGTGCTGACCACTTTTTTGCTGAACGTGCGCCACGTGCTGTACGGTCTGAGCCTCGCCAAGCAGTTGCCCCTGACCCCGCCTCAGCGCACCCTGGCGGCCCAGTTTCTGACCGACGAAGCGTACGGCATGGTCACCGTCAAGGGAGCCGAGGAACCGGGCGGCCTGAGCTTCGCCTTCCTGTTGGGCGCGGAACTGAGCCTGTACACCATCTGGAACGCCTCGACGCTGCTGGGGTCGCTGGCAGGCGCGGTGCTGCCTCCGCCCGAGCAACTGGGGGTCGGCGTTATTTTTCCGCTCGCCTTCTTGGGGCTGCTGGTGCCGCTGCTGGTCGACCGGATCACGCTGGCGGTGGCGCTGACCTCGGGGCTGGTCGCCTGGGGGCTGTCTCACTTTTTGCCCAGCGGGCTGGTCATCCTGGGTTCGGGGGTGGGCGGGGCGCTGCTGGGGGCCGTGCTCCACACGCGGCTTAAGCTAGCCGGAGACAGCGCGTGAGTGTCCTGCTCGTTATTCTGCTGATGTGGGCCGTGACCTACCCGGTGCGGCTGCTGGGGCTGAATCTGGGCCGCCTGCAACTGCCGCCCTTCTGGCTGGCCTTTTTAAAGTACGTGCCCGTCAGCGTATTCGCCGCGCTGGTCGTGCCCGACATCGTCACCAGTCCAGAGTGGCCCCGGCGCATGATCGCGGCGGTGGTCGGCGGACTGCTGATGTGGCGTACCCGGCAGCTGGCGCTGGGCATTCTGGTCGGTTTTGCCGCGTACTGGCTGGCACGGGTCGCCGGGCTGTAGAGCAGTTTGCATAAAAAGGCCACGTTGTTTGTGGCTTTTTATGCCGAGCGGAGCGAGTGACTTCCAGTGAGCAGCTGGAATAATGGAGCCGTTTGGGGCGGGTTTCCACAAATGGCGTAATTATGCAAGCTGCTGTAGATCCTGCTCAGGTCAGGACGCTGGCCCCACCCTTGAGAATCGCCAGGGCGACCAGCACCAGAAACATCACGGTCCGCTGCCAGGGCTTAGGAAACTGCATCATGGCCTGCGTGACCAGATTCGACAGGTACAGTCGGGCCAGCGCCGAGAGCACGGAAAGCACCAGCAACAGGTAAAAGCCGATGACCGGAATCAGGCTACAGACCATGGTCAGCACGGCCTCGACAGCTTGCAGCGGCACGGCGTACAGCGCCGAGATATACACGAATTGCCGGAAGCGTCCGTGCCCCCCCAGCAGCCGCCCGACCACGAAAGCGACGCCGGTATTGACCACGAAGGTGAACATGAAACTGAGGATGCTGCGGTAGACCGACTCGAACGCCGTTCCCGTGATGATGCCCACCGCCAGCGCAAAGAGGCAGTTGAGCAGCGCCGCCAGGACCACGAAGCCCAGGCTGCGGCGCAGCACCGAGTGACCGGCAAACGCCGCGCGGCTGCGAATCATTTCGGCGTCCTGGTATTCGAGGATGTCGACGCCGTGCCCCCACATCTGGCTAAAGGTTTCGCGGGAGCGTTCGCGCAGACTCTGAAGGCGGCTCAAGGCCCGTCTCCCACAGTTTGCCCGGCACCAGTCTGCCCATCCCCGGCCTCGGCGGGCCGCAGCAGCTCGTTACGGCGCACGAACGCCCACATGAAGCGCCCCAGCACCAGCGTCTGCGAACGGTAGGCGCTGACGGCGTCGCCTTTGGTTTCCTCCTGTTCCCCGGTCAGTGGAAAGCGCCGCCAGACTCCGCCCTGTTCCTGGGCACGCGGCGGGTACAGCCCCAGATCGGGGTGATTCCCCTTGGGCACGGGCCATTCCAGACCGTCGTGAACAGGGAAAAAGAAGACCCGCGCCCCGATCTCGTCGGCCAGTCGCACGGCGGCGTGCGCGGTGGCTCGGTGGTCGGGGTGATGATCGAGCACGCTGGTCG
>JAGLBK010000211.1 GCA_018260275.1 Deinococcus sp. | reverse complement strand
GAACTGGACGAGCTGACGCGCACGCTGGGCTGGAATCTGGATATTCACGCCGAGTACGCCGCACTGGGGCGCGAGGGCATGACCAGCGGCCTGGGCGCACGCTGGCTGCCGGGGCGCAGCGTGTTCAGCGCCGCCGCGCTGCTGCTGCTGAACGCCGTGCGCCGCGAGGTGGAAGCCCGCACGCTGACTCCCGACCCAGCCGGGCGGCTGACCCTCTCGCGCACCCGGCTTTATACGTTGCTGGACACCGTCCGCGCCGACTACCGCGCCCGCTGGGGCGAAACCGGCAAGAAACACAGCACCGAGAAATTGCTGGACGAGGTGCTGGAACTGTGGCGGCAATGGGGCGGCATCGCCAGTCAGGAGGAATCCACGCTGACGCTGGAGCCGCATCTGGCGCGGTTCTTTGCCGCTTACGAGGATGAGGGCGTGACGCAGGTGGTCAGGCGCGGTGGGCGGCGCAAGAAGGGGAGTGAGTAGGAAAGGGGTAGTGGTAAGATGTGACCACTATGCGAAGCGTTCATTTCACTCTGGGGCAATATCTGGCCGCGCACGGCCTCACCGCCTACCGTCTGGCCGAAGCCGCACAGGGGCGGGTCAGCCGCAAAACGGTCTACGCACTGGCACGCGGGGCGGCGGCGCGGGTTGACCTGGCGACCCTGGGAGCAGTCATCACCACCCTGGAGGAACTCACCGGGCAAGAAGTGACCCCCGCCGATTTGCTGGAAGCCCGCCAAATCTCAGAAAGCAGCCTGGACGAATGGGAAAACGCCGATCTGATGCCCCTGCTTTCCGAATACGACTGGGGCGCAGGCGGCGAAAGTCAGGGCGAAGCGGTGCGCTATATCCCCGGCGTGGGTTTCGTGGCGGGGCCGTCTTGAGTGCCATTCGCATTGGCGACGTGCTCAGGGTGCAGTTTCCCGCCCAGCGTCCGCCAGGGCATGAGCAGGTTGGAACGCGCCCCGCCGTGGTGGTCGGCATTCCAGAGCAGGTCGGCAGCCCGCGTTACCCCGGCCTGATCATGGTGCCATTCACCACCAGTGCCAGCGACTACGCCGCGAATTCCCCCGCGCTGTATCCCCAGTTTCTGGCCGGACAGGGAGGACTTCCGCTGGACAGCGTGGCCCTGTGCGACCATGTGCGTTCACTGGGCGTTTCGCGCATCCTGGCGCGGCTGGGCAGCCTCAGCCCGGAAGAATACGCGCCGGTTGAAGCAGCTTTGCAGGGCATGCTGCGCCGCTGAATTCAGCGCACCAGTTCAATTTTTGTGCCGACGTTCAACCCCGCCCACGCCCGGTCAGCCGTCAACACGGGCAGTTGCAATTCCAGCGCCAGCGCGAGACAAGCGCGGTCACCCAGCGACAGGCCAGCGGCGCGGGTCAGCGGGCGCAACTCAGCGGCGGCGTCAGCCTGGGCAGCGGTCAAGGGACGCACCTGAACGCCGTAGGCCTCCAAATCACCCCGCACATCTGCCGCCAGGAAGCCCCGTTCCACAGCTTTCGTGGTGACTTCCAGCATATTCACCGCACTGATGACGCTGCCTTCAAGCGCCGCCTCCACCTTTTCCCAGTCCGGTTCCTGATACTGCCAGGCCAGCACCGCCGAGGCGTCCAGGACATAACTGAGGCTCATTCGCGCTCGGCCTCGGCGCGGCGCTCGGCCATCAGTTCAGCGACGGGGGAAGGGCCATCCTTGGGAAAGATACTTTGCAGGCGGCGGCGAATATCCTCGCGGCGTTCCAGCAGAATTTTGCCGTCTACCACGCGAGGAATCAGGCGCTCCCCCTCCTTAAATCCCAGGTCGTGGCGCAATTCGGCGGGAAAAACGGCGCGGCCCTGGGCGTCGATTCGCATTTCCTTGTAAGTGCGCGAGGTGGTGGTCATGGGGAAAGTATACCGGAATGGTGATGACTGTAGCCCATGCCATACGCTCCTGCCACACCGCCGCGCTATCATCCCGGTATGACGCTTTTTTCCGTTGAGGACGTGCAATCTGTCCTCGCACGGCCCATCAATTGCCTTACGCCCTCGCGCCTGATTCTGGTGAATTACTGGCTGTACCCCATTCAGATTTTCCATTTCGTGCAGGGGCGGCTCTTTCTGACCGGACACAACGGCTCCGGCAAGTCCACGGCACTCACGGCGGCCATCACCATGCTGCTGGACGGCGATTCCAGCCCCGCCCGCCTCGACCCCTTCGGCGGCACAAAGCGGCAGCTCCGTTACTACCTGCTGGGCGGCCCCGACGCCGGGTTTCAGGAACGCGGGCGACGCTCGTATCTGGCGCTGGAATTTCGCACGCCGGAGGGCGACTACCAGACCATCGGCCTGGGCCTGAGCGCCAGCGAGGGCAGCGCCAACATCGGCAAATGGGGCTTCTGGCTGGAGGGGCGGGTGATGGCCGAGGGCGGCCTGGATTTGGTGGAGGACGGCCAGCCGCTGACCGAGCGGGCCTTACGGGAAAAAGTGACGCGCTGGGAGGCGGGTGGCGAGTTTGCAACGGGGCAGGGCGAGTACGCCAATGTAGTGCGGCGGCGGATTTACGGCGCGTCCGAGCGCGATTTTCAGGACACGCTAGATTTGCTGCTGACCATTCGCGGCAGCAAACTGGGGCGCGAGGTGAGGCCCGCCCAGATTGCCGAGTTGCTGCGGCGTTCGCTGCCGCCAGTGTCAGCCAACGTGACCGCCAAACTCGCTGAGGGCATCGAGCGCCTTGACCGCCACGCCCAGCGCCTGCAATTGCTGGACACCCAGACCGAGGCCGCCCGCAGCGTGGCGCAGGCCAACTTCGCGGCGGCGCTGACCAGGGCGCGGTTTGAAGCCGGACGCCGCGCCTCCGCGCAGGGCAGATTCGACGCCGCCCAGAGTGAACTTCTGGCGACTCAGGCCGAGGAAACCACGCTGGGGCAAACGCTGGCCGACCTTCAGGCCCAGGAGCAGGAGCGCAGCCGCGAGGCTGAGACGCTGCGGGTGGAGCTGGAAGCGGTAGAGGCGCAGGTAGGCGGCCAGGAGGATATCCTGAGCAGCACCGAGCGCCGCCTGAACGATGTGCGGAACGCACTGGAACAGAACCGCGCCCGGATTCGCACCGAGAAGGCCCGCGAAGAACGTACCCAGGCACGCCGCGCCGAGGTCTACGCTGCCCGCGAGGCCGATGCCCAGGCCCTCAACACCGTGCAGGACGCCCTGAACGCCCGCGACTGGTGGCAGGACGAAAGCAGTCTGGACGCCCGCGCCGCCGCCCTAGACACCGCCGAGGCCGCCCTGAAGGTCTACGAACGCGACACCGAACGCCTGACCGAGCGTCAGACCGCCGCCGCAAGTGCTGGCGAACGCGCCGAGGCCGCCCGCCGGAGCCTGGAGGAAAAAACCGCCAGGCTGGAAACTGTGCTGACCGACACTGCCGCCGAACTGCTGACCCGTGCCGGGGCGCTTGATTTTCCTGAAGACGCCCTGAACGCCTACCGCCTGACCCTGGAAACGGCGGTGGAACCCGGCGAGGCGTGGCCCGCGCTGGCCGAACTGGCGGCGCTCAGGCTGACCGAGCTGCGCGACGCCCAGGCCGAGGCCCGCGACCGCGTACGCGACCTGCAAGCCGAGGAAGCCGACCTGCAAGCCCGCAGCGACGCTCTGCACGCCCAGACCGGTGCCACACCGCCGCTGCCCGCCGCCCGCGCCCTGGCCCTGGCCGCGCTGGACAGCGCCGGAATCGCGACGCGGCCCTTCTACACGCTGGTCAAACCGCGTGAGGATGTACCAGAGTTGGGCGGCATTGAGGGCGGATTGCTGGTGTCCGGGCTGCTCACCGCGCTGGTGGTGCCGGAAGCTCAGCAGGCCCAGGCGCTGAAGCTTCTGGCCGAGGAGGGACTGTCCGACGCCCTGCTGCTGCCCGCCAAGAAAGTCAAAAACAACCTCGCGGCGCTGCTGGAACCAGAGGACGATGCGCCCGCAGGGGTCGCGGCGTTGCTGGCAGGCATCTCCACCGATTCTGCTCCCTTTGGCCCCGCCACCTTCAGCCCCAATCACTGGCAAAACGGCCTGCTGGTCGGCTCCGCTGCCGATGAGGGTGTGCGCTACCTGGGCGCGGCGGCCCGCGAAACCGAGCGGCAACGGCAACTGGCGCTCCTCGCGGAGGGGCTGGAAGTGGTGGCCGACAGCCTGGAGACGGCGCAGGGCGTCCTGAGTGGCCTGAACGCGCAACTGGCCCGGCTGGACAGCGACGTGGCCTTTTTGCGTGACGCTCCCCAACTCTCCAGAGTGCGCCGCGCCGCCGCCCGTGAGCGCGACGAGGCCCGGCAGACCCTCGCGCTGCGTTCGGAGGCCCACGAGGCCGCGCTGGACGACCTGCGCGAGGCCCAGGCGCGGGC
>JAGLBK010000210.1 GCA_018260275.1 Deinococcus sp. | reverse complement strand
ACAGGACGCGCTGGGCCGCCGGGGGCCGCAAGGCCGTACGCGGCGGCAATTCCACGCCGTTGTAGATCACGCTGATCTGCTGCTGGCGGTAGCCCAGGCGCAGCAGCCCTTCCTCGGTGCTCGGAGAGACGGTGATGACCGAGCGGCCACGGTACAGCCTGGGCACGACCTGGCTTTCCAGCAGTTGCCCGAACCGGGCGACCGGGGCCGGGAACTCACTGAACCACTGCTCTCCGTGGACATGGTGAATCAGTAGTACCGAGGGCGTGCGGGTAAACAGCGGCGAGAAGAAGGGGACGCCGTTGGAGATGTCCAGAATGCGGTCGAATTGATGGCCATACCGCAGCAGAAAAAGCGCGGCACGGGCATACACACTGAATTTGCCGCCCATGCGCCGGATGATGACGCCATGTTCCACCGAAACCTGACGCGGGGCGAGGGTCCGGTCCGAGTCTCCGCACAGCACGGTGACCTGGTGCCCGTCTCTGGCCCAGCGCTGCGCCTGTTCAAAAAGGTTGATTTCGCCGCCCCCCGCCTGGGGATGCTCCAGCGACCGCCAGTTCAGGGCCAGGATACGTAGACCGCTCACGCCTCTACAGTACGCGAACCCTGAACACCGGTCGCTGGGCGCTCCTGACCACATAGCTTGAGACGGGCGAGTGAAACGGCGACTTCGCGTATAGTCGAGAACACTTTGAGCTTCGAGCCTTCCTTGTCGGCCCAGACCACCGGCGCTTCCAGAATATCGAAGCTGCGCTGCTGAGCCCGCAAAAGCAGATCGACATCGAAGGCCCAGCGCCGTTCACCGACCACTTGAGCCAGCTCACGGGCCGCCGCCTGCGTAAAGACCTTTGCCCCGCACTGGGTATCGGCGTAAGGCAGCTGGAACAGCCCCCGGACCAGCAGGCCAAAGCCCCAGCTGTAGATCCGGCGCGTCAGCGGCTGAGGGCTGGTAATGACGCTGCTCCGCAGGTGGCGCGAACCGATGACCCCGTCATGTCCGGGCATCCGGTCATAGAGGGATAGGAGTGACTGCGGCGTGGTCGCTCCGTCAGCGTCGGCGAAGCCCACCAGTGCGCCCGTAGCGTGGCGAAAGCCCTCCAGCACGGCCCCGCCCTTGCCAACGGCCGCCTTGATGACCAGCACCCGTACCTGCGAGTGCCGGGCCGCAAACGCCCGCGCCAGTTCCACCGTATTGTCACGGCAGCCGTTGCACACGATCAGCAGCTCATAGTGCTGCCCGTAACGCGCCCTAAAAGCCTCGGCGTAAGCTTCCAGCGCAGGCAAAAAGCGTTCCGCCTCATTATAGGCCGGAATGATCAGAGTGGCTGCGATAGAAGACTGGTGGTATGGAAAAATCATAGCGACCTCACGCGGGACCGAACAGCGGCTGACACGGCAAAAACTGGCTTGGTAAAAAAGGAAGGAAGAAGAGGAAATGTTAAGAAATTGACTTCCTGACACAGCTGCACGGAAGCGCTTCCGCACCTGTGATAAATCTTACCACTTATAATGTCGAAAACTTAACATTTTTATGAGTCCTCCTCCTTAACGACGGTTAATGGATGAGGCACTAACTCCCTCTGAGTGGACTCAATTAAAAAAACTCCACCTCAGAGTCACCTATCGGCCGTGGGCAAGCCGCTCCGTTCAGCAGTGGATTCACCTGGGACTGAATTAGCCGACAGGGCAACGGAAAGTCGCCAGTATGAGAAAAATGGGCGTAAGAGGAATGTCATACCAGACGGGCTAATCTGCCGCTGTAGGCAGGCGGGGACAGCATCATCGACAAAAGCGAGCAGGACATACACCAACGAAAAGGCAAAACCGTCGCGAGGCGGTGACGCAAAGCCACGGAACCCCCAGGGTCCGCCGGGCAGCCGAAAGGAAAATTACTGTGCTGAAATTCAACACTGCCGTGTCTCCTTCCGGAGTCGCTGTCATCCACCAGAACTCCGCCAAACCCAGCCGTAAATTACAACTTCTTGCCGTGACCATGTCTACCGCGCTGTTGCTCGTCGGATGTGGTAGTCAGACAGACACCCTAGCGGCTACAGGCACCACTGGAGCGGCGGCTGCAAAGCCCGTCTCCCGCCCAGCCTCGGAAGCCCCTAACGTGAGCACCACGACCCCGGCAGTTTCTACACCCGCGCCCACGTCGCCCGTGACGACCCCCGTTACCACTCCGCCGGTGAGCGTGCAAAATACCAAGATGTATGGCGTGGTCGGCTCTCAACTTTCCAGACTCAAGACGGACTACGCCGCCGGAATCCGGATTCGCAGTCTCGAACTGGCCTGGGACGCAGCCGAGACGGGTGACGACCAGTGGAATACCGAGTACTTCGCGACCAAGAAAGCTGAACTCGCTGCCGACATCGCGGCTGGGTACAAGGTCGATCTCAACCTGGGCATCCAGTATCCGCCGCAATGGCTGCTGGCACAGCCCGACACGCACTTTGTCGACCAGCACGGCACGGTCTACAACAACACCCAGCCTGGAACCAATCCCCTGAACCCTGTGTTCAGCCAGGCCGTGCGCAACCAGCAGGCCGCCTACATTCACCATGTCTTTGAAGCCCTGGGCAGCAACTTTGCCTCTGTTCGCCTGGGCTTCGGCTACTACGGCGAAATCGGCTATCCGCCCGTGGCACAGGGAGCCAACAGCTACTGGGGCTTCGACGCGGTCGCGACCGGTCAGCACCCCGGCCTGGCCAATGGCCTGACGCCCAATCCTGTCCCCAACTGGCAGGCCGTGACTGGCGACAGCGCAGTAACCCCCGGCGAACAGCTGCAGGCCAGGCAGCTCGCCAGCTGGTATCTCGACGCCCTGGGAAACTATCAGGACTGGCAGATTCAGACGGTGCGCCGTGATTTCGCCGGGCGACTGCTGATGCTCTACCCCTCATTCGGGATGCGTCCTGGGCAGGCCGAGCAGGCCATACAGGACGGTCTGCGTGGTAGAACCTCGCCCGAGATCAACGGCGAACTGCAGCGCGGCTTCGATTTCGCGGGTCTGGTCAACCGTCTTCAGGACCCGCAGGTCAGCCCGTACACCACCTGGCTGGATGCCGACGGCACTTTTGTCGATGACACCAGCAGCAACATGAGCATGTGGAGCCCGGTTCACTACCTCGCCTATCTGTCTGCCCAGCATCCCCTTAACCTGCAGGTCTGGGGCGAGAACACCGGCGCCAACAGTAGGGCCGATCTGGAACGCTGCGCTCAGCGGGCCAGGCAATACCACCTGGGCGGAATGTTCTGGGCCTTCAACGAACAGCTGTACGACGGTCAACATGCCTCGATCGACGATGTCAGCCAGGTGGTCGCCGCATATTAGCCAACTGAAGTCCACCAGTAGTCGCCGCAGCCCAGCAGTTATGAGCTGGGCTGCACTGCTTGATAGAGACGAAAATCACATTATTGATAACGCGGTTAGTTGATGTCACCTTCTGACTTATCGAACGTCCAGGGGAATCGAGTTTGCGCTGCTGCCGACAGCATTTCCCCTCTCATGATTCAGATTCCGATTGACACCGACTTAGCACGTCATCAATAAACTGGAGGTCTTCAACTCATCAGGCGCATTAGCTGCCAGATACCACTCTGCGGTGATCCATATCATGGAACGCTGCAGCAAGGTGGACGCAGCCGGAAGGCCAGCTGCCGGGCCGCCCCAGGTGCAGCTCAGGAATGCGAGATTGCGCCGATAGAAAACGAATCGAACTCAAGTCCACCCCGTAGCCCCCTCTGCAAGCAGCTCTACGAGTCACCCCCTGCTTCGCAAGACCATCTCTGCTTCACAGCTTTGCAAGACCCACAAGGGTAGAGGGTCAAAATGCAGGTTGTCTTCTGCCCTCTACCCTTGTGGGAGAGGCAGGGAGGAGTGTAGCGACGGAAGGGTGAGGGGGCGTGTGACAAACGGGTTTTCTGACAACTCGAAATTAAGTTACACCCGGCCATCCCGTTGGGCCTTGACGCCGCCCCTGGCCTGGTGGCAGACTCAGGACACGTCAACAGGGGTGCCTCCGCATTGGGCAGGAGGCTGAGAGGGCATATGTGCCTAACCCTATGAACCTGAACTGGTTAGGACCAGCGGAGGGAGTGTGACGAGTGCGGATATTTGTTTGCCGCCCTCCTCCGTTTCTTTTGGGGGAGGGATTTTTTATTGGTGATCTGGGTAATGGCGGCTGGAGGCTCTGCGCCCCCCGTTTGCCGCACCTGACTTAAAACAGAGTTTGACCTTTGTGCAGGCACGCCCCTGGAGGGTGCGCTGATGGATTTTTATTGCGCCGAATTTGAATGACGTTGGTCTGAATGTACCTGGTCTGGACGCCCCATTGCCGGGCCTTAAAGGAGTTCCCATGATTGACCACTCCCGCCTCAGCACC
>JAGLBK010000020.1 GCA_018260275.1 Deinococcus sp. | reverse complement strand
AAGCGTAAAAGTTAAGGCTTGGGGCGATAAGCTTGAGCACGGCCTCCTTATCGGGAGGCGTGGGCTATCCATCCCAGGGTTAAAACCCTGGGCTTTCCGCCCACACCCTTTTCTGTAAAGGGCGACATGATCGTCCTGCTACAACACGCCGTGGAGTGTCAGCTGATGTACAGCTTTTCGCTGGAGTGAAGTCGGGCTACCAGAGAACTGGACCTATGCGGCAAGGGGGGTGAGACTGACGACCGATTCTACCGTTGGTAGTTTGGGGAGAAAAGAGGCGTTTACCGTTGGTAGTTTGGGGAATTTCGACTCTTGGCCGTTGGTAGTTTGGGGAGAAAATGGCTCTTGGCCGTTGGTAGTTTGGGGAAAACGTAGACCCAGGTTATCCATAGCCGTTGGTAGTTTGGGGAAAGTGCCGTTGGTAGTTTGGGGAGAAAAGAGCCCTACCGTTGATAGTTTGGGGAGAAAATGGCCGTTTACCGTTGGTAGTTTGGGGAATTCCGGCTCTTGGCCGTTGGTAGTTTGGGGAGAAAAACAGAAAAACACCGTCAGGTACGACAAACGCATCCCCCTCTTGTTGTTGCATCATTATTCTTTTTAAAGAATTTAAAACATATAATGCAACAACAAGAGCAAAACCGCCCCAAACTACCAACGGTACTTCCTCGGCGCTGATCCTCTAATATCTGAGTCAAATGACTGATGACCGCCACTCCATCGTGGGTACAGATGAGCGAAATTTGGCTCGTCTGGCGGTGGTCATTGGACTGAACCGGGTTCCCGAACGCTTAACCGGGTGGGAGAAAAACCTCCAGCTGACTAACGGCTCCAGTGTCCATGTCACCTGTATGGCAGGTCGCGGTCATGTTGTTCCTCATGGTGTCGATGCAGACATCATTTTTTCAATGCTTACCCAGTATCTGCTCCAGGGGAAACCGCAGGACGGGCAGATTGAAACCACGCCAGCCGACATCTGCCGACATTGCGGTATGACGCCCGGAAGTACGACCTATAAGCGGATTCATGAAAGTCTGGAACGCCTGGTCGGTGTCCGTTACCGTACGTTCAACGCCTGGAGTACCGGAACCAGAAAAGGTGTTCGTCAGTGGCAGTCAAATACTTTTGGAATCATTGACAGCATGACTGCAGTCGGTGTCACGGAACAGGAAGCCAGTCCCTTAGGTCGCTTCACTGCAGAAACTGTACTTCGCCTGCGTCTGAGCACCGAGATTATTCAGTCCATTATGGCGGGCAATATCAGAGCCATTGACTTTGAGTTCTACAGCAAGCTGCGTAAGCCACTGACCCGGATGCTCTACCGAACGCTCGAGGAGATCAGGCATGAGCAACCACAGACGTTTGAAATTCCCCTGAGTGTCTGGGCGATTCACCTTGGAATGCTGGATATTGACGAGAAGTCGAGCGATCAACCTAACCTGTCTGAGGGCATTCAGCCGACTGTGCCACTCAGAGCGGATAAAATCCGTCGTGCATTGGACCCTGCTCATGAGGAGCTTCTTAGTCACGGGTATCTGGCAGATGTGCAGTATGAGGGGAGCGGTAAAAATCAGCATATTCACTACCAGTTTGGTACACCAGGAGTTGCTGTCGACTTAGAAGTGGCTGCCCTGCTCACTCAGAGGGGGATGAGTCTTCCCATCGCTGAACGCTACGTCAAGACACTGAGCCGCGAGGCTATCGAGGAAACCGTTGCCCGATTTGACGTGAGATTGGCTACCGGCTATATGCCTAAGAATCCCGGCGGTTTACTGAACGACATGCTGGAACATCCGGAGAAATATGTCTCACTTGTCGCTGAGAAGCCCGAGAAGCGGCCTGCAAAGTCTAAAGTGGTAGAAGAGCCCTTACCTGAGCCGCAAGCACCCTTAGAGACCATTACAGTGCTTCTGAGGTTGAAGCTTGGACGTTCACCCTCACCGATGGCACTTGACGCGGTAAAGCAATTGACTCCTTCGGGAATTGACGCGATGTTAAGCGCTCTCAAAAATCCCAGGGATAAAGCCCTTGAGCTGGCCGCAGCTATCATTGGTTTCCCACTTTAACTTTTCAGACGGATTCTAAATTATCGTCGAACTGGCAGTCTTACGGGTCCATGCCCTGAGCAGCTCTATTTTATTACGTACCTTGAATTTATGACGCAGGGTCGCCAGCTGGTTCTCGACCGTATTAGGCGACTTGTTCAGGCGCTGAGCCATCTCCTTGGTCGTAAGGCCCAGACCAAGCAACTCCAGAAGTTGCCGCTCTACTGGTGTCAGTTCCACGACGGTCAGATCACAATCCTGTAAGCTCTGCCCAGCTACCAGTAAAGGGCTCAAGACCAACCTCAGAAACTCGTGCAGGTAAAGCCTCTCGGCCTCCTGCCAGTGCCGGGGACCAGCAACCTGATCCACGCAGACCATTCCAAAGACCTGACCGCCGTATTCCAGCCGGTGTGCCAGCTTGGCGTGCATGCCAAGTACCTCCAGCATATAGGGACGTATATTTTTAACGATAGGGTCACAGTTCACGTCAAGAACCACACCCTGTGGGCTTTGCCAGACCACCTGTACGCCGGGATCATGATTAGGAAAAGCCACCTTCCGCACAGTGGGAATATCAGTACTGACCCGGCAATCGTGCTGTGGAGCGTAGGTGTCCTCCTGGGCCGTACTGAAGCCCAGATCAGTACGGTCGGCCCCGAAATGTTGAAGTAGATGTTCCAGCGCAAGTTGATGCAGCGTCTCCGGCTCTGACAGGTAAAACAGCAGATGAGCCGCCACATCCAGCATGGGCCGGGGAGTGGTCTGTCGCCCGGCGTCCAGAAACTGCCTTTGCCAGAGAGGCAAATTTTGTATGGTCAGCTCCATCAACGGTTCTCCTTCCTGCCGGAGAGATGCCACACTCCGGAAACGGCCCTGGTAGTTTTCCACTATAGAACCTGGGCTGCCTTTAAGCGTAGAAAGGGCCATCAACTACAGCAGGAGACGGCAGGGAACGCATTCAGGTTCCAGAGCCGCTGGGAGGTCACATATGACGGCAAAACAGGAGTTCCAGACGCAGCTGTACATCGCCGGGCAGTTTCAGGATGCCCAGGACGGGGCCACCTTCAAGACCTATAACCCAGCCACTGGTGAGGTGCTGGCCGAAATCAGTGCTGCGGGCGTAGCGGATGTAGACAAAGCGGTGCAGGCGGCCCACGCGCAGTTTGAAAGTGGCGAGTGGTCAAAGATGGACGGGGCGCAGCGCGGGCAACTGCTGTACAAATTGGCCGACCTGATCGAGCGTGACCAGGAGCAGCTGGCCCGGCTGGAAAGTCTGGACAGCGGTAAGCCACTGGCCATGGCGACTTACGCTGACCTGCCCAACCTGATTTCTACTTACCGCTATTACGCTGGTCTGGCCGACAAACTTGAGGGCCGCAGCATTCCTGTCCCCGACATGCAGGGCCACCCGGTGCTGGCGTACACCATCCGCGAACCGCTGGGCGTGATTGCCAGCATCGCTGCCTACAATTTCTCGACCATGTACCTGGGCTGGAAGGCCGCGCCCGCACTGGCTGCTGGGAATACGGTGGTCTTCAAGCCTGCCGAAGACGCCACCCTGACCAGTTTGCACGTCGCTGCCCTGTTCAAAGAAGCTGGTTTCCCGGCCGGAGTCTTCAACATGCTGCCGGGTCTGGGGCCAGTCACGGGTGACGCCCTCGTCAAGCATCCACTGGTCGCCAAGCTCAGCTACACCGGCGGCGGGGCGGTGGGCCGGGTGCTGGCGCGTACGGCGGCTGAGCAGCTCAAACCCTTGACCCTCGAACTGGGAGGGAAGGCCCCGCAAATCGTTCTTGAGGATGCCAATCTGGAACAGGTCGTACCGACGCTGGCAATGGGCCTGTTTGCCAATCAAGGCCAGATTTGTGCGGCGGGAACACGCATTCTGGTTCACCGCAGCCACTACGACGCGGTGGCCGAAGCGCTGGGCGGCGCGGCCAAGGCGCAGGTGCTGGGCGATCCCCTCGACATGAGCAATACCATGGGGCCACTTGCCAATCAGCGCAGCGTAGACCGCGTGATGGGCTTTATCGAGACAGGTAAGAAGGACGGGGCCAAGTTGGTCGCTGGGGGCGAAAGGCTGAGCCAGCCGGGTTACTTTGTGCAGCCGACCATCTTTGTCGGAGACAACCACATGACTGTGGCGCAGGAAGAAATCTTCGGGCCAGTCGGCATTGTGATTCCCTTTGATAGCGACGAGGAAGCGGTCAAGATTGCCAACGACACCAAGTACGGCCTGAGCGCTGGCATTTTTACCCGCGACATCTCACGGGCGAACCTGCTGGCCCGCCGGATTCGCACCGGGGCCGTCTGGATCAATGGCTTTGCTCTGGTCGACCCACGTCTGCCCTGGGGAGGAGTCAAGGAAAGCGGTTACGGGCGTGAAAATGGCGGCTGGAGCGGCATCGAGGATGTGACTCACGAAAAGGTTGTCACCGCGCTGCTGTAACGGCGTAGGCATGAGGAGGCGGCATGACGGCAACAACTGAGCTTAAAAAGAATACGCTAGGCCCCTGGCAGATCGTCTTCTTTGTGATCGCTGCGGCTGCCCCACTGACCTCCATGCTGGGAGGCGCGACCGGAGCCATCGCTATTGGCAATGGCGCGGGTACGCCCGGCGCATACGTGATTGCCGGGATTATCCTGCTGCTTTTCAGCTTCGGCTACAGCACCATGTCCAAATTCATGACCAGTTCGGGGGCCTTTTACTCGTATATTGCCCACGGGCTGGGTCGGCCCCTCGGCGTCGGCTCGGCGCTGCTGGCGGTGGTGTCTTATACCGCTATTCAGCTGGCGCTGTATGGCCTGTTCGGCTTTTTTGCCAATGACCTGGTCAAATCGCACCTGGGAGCCGACCTGCCGTGGTATCTGTATGCACTGCTGGCAGCGGCCCTGGTGCAGTTTCTGGGCATGCGGGGCGCAGAACTTAACGGGCGCTTCCTCGGCTTTTTTATGGCCGCCGAGCTGCTGATTCTACTGATTTTTGACATAGCGGTCGTGCTGCGTGGCGGTGGACCACAGGGCCTGAGTCTGCAACCCTTCATGCCCGCCACCGTTTTTCACGGAGCTATCGGAGTATCGGTGATGTTTGCGCTGGCCTCGTATGTCGGCTTTGAGGCGACAGCCCTTTACCGCGAAGAGGCCCGTGACCCCGAGCGCACCATTCCCACTGCGACCTATCTGGCCGTGGGGGTTATTACCGTGTTCTACGCCCTGAGTAGCTGGGCTGTGGTGGTCGCGCACGGTGTCAACGCTGCTGCTGGTGCTGCCGCCAAGGACTCGGCCAATTTCTGGTTCACAGTCAATACTCAGTTCGCGGGTGCTTTCTCGACCAGTGTCATGAGCGTCCTGCTAGTCACCAGCATTTTTGCCAGCATTCTGGCTTTTCACAATGCTCTGACGCGCTACCTCTACTCGCTGGGCCGCGAAGGTCTGCTGTGGGAGGCCCTGTCACACACGCACCCCATCTATGCGTCGCCGTACAAGGCGGGCTGGCTCCAGAGTGCTATGGCGCTGGCCGGAATTTTGCTGTTTACAGTACTCAGGGCCGACCCCTTTCTGGTGGTCTTCAACTGGATGAGCGCCCTGGCGACCATCGGTATCGTGGGGCTGCAACTGCTGGTCTGCGCCTCTATCATCCGTTTTTTTCAACGTGATCGCCGGGGTCAGGGGCTGGGCACTACCCTCGTCGCGCCCGTGCTGGCCGGGCTGGGCCTGCTGTACGCCCTGTATCTGGTGATTAGCAACCTGCCTATTCTGAGCGGTACTGATAGCCCACTGGTTCGCAGTTTTCCGGTTTTGCTGTTGCTGGTGCTGCTGGCCGGAGTCGGAGCCAGCTACTGGATTCGCAACAATCGCCCCGAGCTTTATCAGCGCTTTGGCGCCCTCCTAGACGAAGTTTAAGCCCGCTTGTGACCACCAAGGAGTCCTGAGATGACCACCTCTACTATGCCGTCCCATCCCCTCGATCCCCTCAGTAGCGCTGAGGTGCAGCGGGCCTGCGACCTGATCAGGCAGGAAAGCGGCCTGGGCGAACACCTGCGAATAGCGCAACTGCTCCTGCATGAACCCGATAAGAAAGACGTACTGAGTTATCAGCCAGGGCAGCCCTTTAATCGTCAGGCGTTTGGGGTGATCCTCGACAAGCGTAGTGGTGACACTTACGAAGCCATTGCTGATCTGGCAGGCGGCCGGGTGAGTCTGACCAGGATGAACGAGGCCGAGTCTGAATTCGGTCAGGCCTGTATCCTGATGGAAGAATTTGCCGAGGCCGAGCGCATTGTCAAGGCCGACCCCGGCTGGCGGGCGGCCATGCAAAAGCGCGGTCTGAACGATGCCGAGATGGAACTGGTGCAGGTTGACCCCTTTAGTGCGGGGTACTTCGACCTTGAACATGAACGCGGCAAGCGGATTGTCCACGCGGTCTGCTACTACCGCGAGGAGCTGACCGACAACGGCTATGCCCGGCCCATTGAGGGCGTCGTGGCCCATGTAGACTTGATTGCTGGCAAGGTCGCCCACCTCGTTGATGAGCGGGTGGTGCCCATTCCCAAAAAGAAGCGCAACTACCATGGCGAGGCGCTGGGCACGCCCCGGAGCGACCTGAAGGAATTGAATATCGTGCAGCCGGATGGCCCCAGCTTTGAGGTCAACGGCTGGGAGGTGAAGTGGCAAAAATGGTCCTTTCGGGTCGGCTTCACGCCGCGTGAGGGACTGGTTCTGCATCAGCTGTCCTATGACGACGATGGACAGGAGCGCCCTATCATCTACCGGGCCAGCGTTACCGAAATGGTGGTGCCCTACGCCGATCCTACTGCCAATCACTACTGGAAAAGCGCCTTCGACGGGGGTGAGTACGGTCTGGGTAAGTGCGCCAACCAGCTGGAGCTGGGCTGCGATTGTCTGGGGCTGATCCACTATTTCGATATTCCCGCCGCCGACGATTTCGGGCAGGCTTACGACATGAAAAATGCCGTGTGTATGCATGAAGAAGACTACGGCACCCTCTGGAAGCACAATGAATTTCGCAGTGGGATTCATGAACTGCGCCGCTCCCGCCGACTGGTCATCAGCTTTTTTGCCACGGTGGGCAATTACGACTACGGGTTTTACTGGTATCTGTACCAGGACGGCACCATTCAACTCGAAGCAAAACTGACAGGCATTATTCAGACGGCGGCGGTCACGCCCGGTGAGCCATATCCCTGGGGGGGCATGGTCGATGAGGGACTGGCTGGCCCGACCCATCAGCATTTTTTCAATGCCCGCCTGCATATGATGGTAGACGGCGAACAGAATAGCGTGACCGAAACCGAATTTCATCCGACGCCTATGGGTCCCAAAAATCCTTACGGCAACGTGTTCGAAACGCGTAGCCGCACCCTGAAAACCGAACTGGACACCACGGGTATCGCCGAAGGCCGCGTAGGGACTTACTGGAAAATCATCAATCCCAATGTCAAAAACAGCGTGGGCAATCCGACCGGCTACAAACTGGTGGTCAACCCCTCCCCGCTGATGCTGGCGCACCCGGAAGCCACCGTGCAGGCGCGTGGGGGCTTTGCCACCCGGCATGTCTGGGTCACGCCCTACACCCCCGCTGAGAAGTTTGCTTCGGGCGACTATCCCAACCAGCACCCCGGTGGTGACGGCCTGCCCAAATACACCGCCAGCAACCGCCCAATCGAGAACACCGATCTGGTGGTCTGGCATACCTTCGGACACACCCACGTCTGCAAGCCCGAAGACTTTCCGATTATGCCTGTCGAGTATGCCGGATTTCTGCTGAAGCCCAACGGATTTTTCCGGGCCAACGCCGCAATGGATCTGCCGAAAAATACCGACCAGCACAGCGTACAGGATGGTACGGGAACACACTGCTGTGGGGGAGACAAGAAAAATTAGAGATCACCACAAATAACTTCTCGCCATTACGAGTAATCTCAAACGCCTGCTGAAGAGAAGATTCAGCAGGTGCGCTCGTCTTGACCGCAGCAATACCATTGCTTTACGGTAATTTTTGTCTGGGCGGCGCTTTAGCTCGTTTGTGTACGTTACGAAAACGGCTTACCATCGTGCGCGCCATCTAAAAATTGCGCACGAACCGTTGGTCATCAGTCGGCGGTGTGAATGAGGCCCCGTAGTTCGCGAACAAGACGCAGCAGCCCTTCATCATCGGGATCACGGGACGGCGGCAGATCAATCTTTAGCTCACCGAGAAGCTGTGTGGGCTGGCCTCCCAGAACCACTACACGGTCAGACAGCAAGACGGCCTCGCCGGGGTGGTGCGTCACCAGCAGGGTGGTCACAGGCTGTTGCCTGAGGAGCCTGGAGAGTTGGTTTCGTAACTCACCAGCTGTGAGTTCGTCGAGCGCCCCGAAAGGCTCGTCCAGCAAGAGGAGATTGGGCTGAATCAGTAGGGCGCGGGCCAGAGAGGCCCGTTGCGCCATTCCCAACGAGAGCTGCCCTGGATAGTCACTCCCACGCCCGGCAAGGCCGACCCGTGTCAGCGCGGACGGAATGTCAGGGTGATATTCGGGTGGACTCACCAGGGCCAGATTCTGGTCAAGACGCAGCCAGGGGAGCAAACGCGCGTCCTGAAAGACGTAGCCCACTCGTGGTGGGGTGTCATAGATGACCTGTCCCTGGGTGGGCCGGAGCAGTCCGGCGGCCAGATTGAGCAGAGTACTTTTGCCGCTACCACTGCGTCCCAGTAGTGCTACCCGTTCTCCAGGCGCTACCTGAAGGTCAATGCCGCGCAGCACCTCTCTGGCCCCATCCGCTGAGGCAAAGGTCACGCCGACCCCCTGAAATTGCAGCGCGGTCATGGTTCCCCACCCGGAGGCTGCTGCCAGGTACTGCCGCGCCGACTGAGCCACGCCAGGCCACCGTCAAGAGCCGAGAGGATCAGGGTCATGACCACACCGTAAGCCAGGATGCCGCGCATCTCAAACTGCTGAAAATAAAACGAGATCATGTAGCCCACCCCGCTGGTTCGCCCGAACACTTCCCCGAAGACGACCATCTTCCAGGACAGACTCAGGGTCACCCGTGCCAATCCCAGCAGCGTAGGCCACAGCTGCGGCAAAATAACCCAGCGCCACGTTTTGGTCCGGCTGAGGCGGAACGCACGCGCCATATCGCTCAGGCGGGGATCCAGGCTGCGTACGGCCTCGCGCACCTGAACGGCGACCGTGGGCAACAGGATCAGGGTAATGGCCGTGACCAGAGCTTTTTCGTTCAGTCCGACGATCAGAAAGGCCGAGAGCAGAATCAGGATACGCGGCAGCGTGAGTCCGATAGCCAGCCACGGACCGGCAAAAGCTGAGAAGACAGGTGAGAGGCCCAGCAACCAGCCCAGCGGCAGGCCCAGTGCCAACGCCAGGGCAAAGCAAACCAGTACCCTCCAGAGTGTGATGCCGATGTGACCCCAGAAGGCGGCCTTGCGAACCTGCTCATTCAGAAAATGCAGGGTGTCCACGGGGCCCGGAAAAGTGGATGGCCCCAGCAGACGCGTAAGAAGTGACCAGGCGACCACGACGCTCAACAGTCCCAGCAAGGGCCAGCCCCAGCGCAGCATTTTGCCAGTGGGCCGCCTAGGCAAAGGTGTGGCCTTGCCAGCGTTCCGGGGAGCAGGAGGCCTTCTGGATCACGGGATCAGTTGCGTATCGAAAGCGCGGGTGTCCAGGCGGTCAATACCCACGACCTCGGGACCGGCCACACCTATCATTTTGCGGGTCAGCAGCAGGGTGGCGTTCAGGTCACGGGCCGACCAGCCTTTGGGTAAACCGGCCACCCACTGTGCCCGCACAGCTGGAAGCTGGCTGCGATCAGGCAGAGCATACAGATTCGCATCGAGCATGGCAGGCCAGAAGGCGGGGTCGGTCTTCATGCGGTCCTCGGCCAGTTTGACCGCCTTGACAAAGAGTTTCAGGGCTGCCGGGTCGGCATCGTTGCGGGCGATCAGATACAGCTGCGGGACATTCTGCGGCAAGTTCAAACCGCGTAACAGTTCGCGGCTGGAAATCAACTCGCGGTACTTACCACTGCCGATCATGCGGGCACCGTGATGCCACAGCGGAATACTGGCCTGGATTTCGCCTTTTTGCATAAATTGCTCCATCAACGGACTGGAGACGGCGACCACTTTGGCGTCGTTCTGCACGTCAAAGCCAGCTTTAGCCCGGGTATAGGCCCGCAGCAGCAGCAGGGTCTTATCGGTCAGGCTGGTGGCGCCCAGAGTCTGCCCACGCAGGTCGCTGACACTGTGAACCGGGCTGCTGGCCGGAACGACCACGCCACCTGTCAGCAGGCTGAACGGATAGATCGCCCTGACGCCAAAGCCCTTTTGACGCAGCAGATTAACCTCGATAAAATCGTCGACGACCAGTTGTGCGGCCCCTGAACGCAGAGCGACGCGCGTAGCGTCCTTGCTGGCGTAGGTGGTCGAATTGATTTTGAGTCCCAGTTGGGTATCGGTGCCGTAGCGCTGGATGGCGAACAGGACCCAGGAGAGCGTACCGCCCGCCTGTAGGCCCACGCTCAGGGTAGGGGAGGTGGCCTGCTGCACGGTACCCGCCTGGCCAGTACCACCTAGCAGCAGGGCGCCTAACAGGGGAGACAGCAGTAAGGATCGGAACATAACGTACCCCTCGAAGGCTCTTAAAAATCAGGGCCGGACTGGCTGAGCTTGAACAAGAAGAATCTGATGGTTCTGAACTGAACTAGACGAGTATAACCGTAATCCGGCAGCCTACTCTGGCCGATCTCGACGCTGTCTGGGGCTAATCAGGTGCCCAAGGAATCTTTAGCCTTTATCTATAGCCTGTTCAGTCTTGTTCTTTTGTGTGCTTGGGAGTACAT
Organism: Deinococcus sp.; assembly: GCA_018260275.1. Lineage (GTDB taxonomy): Bacteria > Deinococcota > Deinococci > Deinococcales > Deinococcaceae > Deinococcus. Next base: position 9,582 of record JAGLBK010000020.1, on the reverse strand, counting down.
TCGGCACATAATCCCGCTGCTTTCCTCATACCTGTCTCCTTCTTCTCATTACGCTCTAGCAGTTCCTGAGCCGGATATTTACGTCCGGTTGATGATGAAGACTCGGCGGGTCCACTTTCTGACCTGGGAGGTCATCTATGTCCGATACTCAAACCAACCGCAGAACGTTCCTTAAAATCTCCGCAGCGACCGGGCTGGCCGTCGGTGCCACGGCGCTGGGGGCGACTCCCAAGCCGGGAACAGCCACGTCCGCTCCAGCTAAAGCAGGCGACGTGCTGCTGTACCAGGACGGGCCTAACAAGGGCAAACCTGTTAAAGCTGCCGATCTCAAGGCCGGAACTGCTGTGTGGGCTATCGTTGCCGACCCGGCCACCAAGAAGCCCCGCGACGCCACCAAGAGCGCGGTGGTCATCGTAAAACTGCCGAGCGGTAAGATCAAGGCTTCGAGTAAGCCAAACGCGGTCGGGGACGTGGTCGCCTATTCTTCGGTATGCACGCACCAGGGATGCCCGGCCAAGCAGCTCGGGGATGTCGGAGCGGGCAAGGGCAACATCATCTGCACCTGCCACGGCAGCATTTACGATCCGGCAGACAATGCGACCGTGCTGGGCGGGCCTGCACCCAAACGACTGGCCGCGCTTCCGCTCAAGCTCGACGCCACAGGTCAGTTGACTGCTGGTGCCCCCTTTACCGGTAATATCGGTCCTAAAAAGTAACTCAGCGCAGCCACCAAACATCGCAGGACGATGTAACCGACTGGTCCGGTAGATCACAGTGTTCCATTTCATCTTTGGAGGTCATATGAACCGTAAAACAGCTGTTGCCCGCCGCTTCGCCGCTAGTGCGATCACCCTGGTCCTGGGACTGGGAATGGCCGGCGCCCAGATCTCCAACTATGCTCCGGTTACGGATGCCCGTCTGCTCAAGCCCGAGGCCAGCAACTGGCTGATGTACCGGGGGAATTACGCCAGCTGGGGCTACTCTCCGCTCGATAAAGTCAATACCAAGAACGTGGCCAATCTGCGTTCGGTCTGGGCCTTCTCGACGGGACAGAATGAGGGACATGAGGCCGCGCCCATCGTGAACAACGGCATCATGTTCATCACGACGCCGATGAACAAGCTGTTCGCGCTCGACGCCACAAACGGCAAGCTCCTCTGGAAGTACCAGCGTGAAATGCCTGATGACATCGTCACCTGCTGTGACGTGGTCAACCGGGGTGTGGCCGTTTACGGGAACATGGTCTACATGGGAACGCTGGACGCCCACATCCTGGCGTTCGATGCCAAGACGGGCAAGATCGTCTGGGACCGGACCATCGAGGATTACAAGAAGCGCTACACGATCACCAGTGCGCCTATGATTGCCAACGGCCACCTGATTACCGGTGTCCACGGCGGCGAATATGGTATTCGCGGTTTCCTCGAAGCGATGGACCCCAAGACCGGCAAGTCGCAGTGGAAGACCTACACCACGGTTGCCGGAAGTTACCCCGAAGGCGGCGAACTGCACGGCGGTGCCCCGACCTGGCTGACTGGCAGCTACGACCCGGCCACCAAGACGGTTTACTGGGGCACGGGCAACCCCGGGCCATGGATGGACCCACGCCGGAAGCCGACCGACGACCTCAAGTGGAGCAGCAGCCTGCTGGCCTTCGATGTCGACACCGGCAAGATCAAGCAGGGCTACCAGTACTCGCATAACGACGCCTGGGACTACGACGGCGTGGCCGAGCCGGTTCTGATCGATACCGTTCAGGGGGGTAAACCCGTCAAATCCATCGTGACCGCGCACCGTGACGGCTGGCTGTACCTCCTGAACCGCAGTGGCGGCGGCGTCAAGTTCACGAATGCCCATAAGTTCGTGACCACTAACGTGTTCAAGGGATTCGACGCCAACGGCCGCTCCATCTGGGACCCTCAGCACCGGCCTGATATCGGTAAGCAGGTCAACTCCTGCCCCAGCGCCCTGGGCGGTAAGAACTGGAACCCCACGGCGTATAACCCCACGACCAAGCTGATCTATATTCCCAGCAACGAGTGGTGCATGAACATCAAGGGTTCGCAGGTCAACTATGCGGCGGGCGAAGCCTACATGGGTGCCGAAGTGGAATACGCCTACGTTCCAGGACTGAACTATGTCGGTAAGCTCCAGGCTGTCGATCCAGTGAGCGGCAAGCAGGTCTGGCAGCAGACCTTCAAGGCCCCGCTGTTCTCCGGCGTGCTGACGACGGCGGGTGGGCTGGTCTTCGCCGGGTCTACCTCCGACCGCGATTTCCTGGCCTACGACGCCAAGACCGGCAAGCAGCTCTGGTCGTTCAAGACTAACAGCGGTATTGTCGGCGTGCCTGTGACTTACAGCGTCAATGGTAAGCAGTACGTGGCGATCTACAGTGGCTTCGGCAGTGTTCTGGACGTCATCAGCGGTTCGATTGCCGACCTTAACAAGGACACTCCACGCGGCGGCGTCCTGTGGGTGTTCGCACTCAACTGAGCCGGGCGGTGGTCTGGTTGGTCTCACCTCTCCAGAGTGACTGAACTTTGCCGTTTTGACCGAGTCTGCTCCCCCGCAAGGGGGAGTCTCGTTTCACGGACTCCAGGAGCACTGATGCAGGAACGCAACCCTTGAATCTGGCCTGGCTTGCCGACGAACTCCCCAGCGCACTTCAGGCTCTTGGAGCAACTGTAGGACGCCTGAGCGAGGCGCTCATTCTGGGCGTCGGTATCGGGGGCGTGCTGGCTTGGTTGATGCGGCGCTCGGAAAGAACCGAAGCTCTGTTGACTCCGTTTCTGCTGATGGCGCTGGCCGTTCCGTGGCTGCTGGTACTCGTAGCGATCAATCTGATTCCGTCGCTGGGAATTCGTGACGGTACGGCTATCGGGATCGCCGCTACCGCGTGTGCCGTTCAGATCTTTGCTCTGGGCCGCTCTAAACTGGAAGAAGCCCGGTCACTCTACCTTTACCGGGCGCTCTGGTACTGTTTCGGTGCAGTCATCGTTTCCGAACTGCTGGCACGCGGCGATGGCCTGGGTGCAAAGCTCAGGTTTTTTGCCCTGTATACCGATTACCCGCATCTCTTTCTGTATATTTTTCTGATTATCGCATTCTGGATAGGGTTTTCGCTGCTCGCACGCCTGTTGACAAGACAGCTGGGCCGCACTTTTCTGGGACGCGGCAGATAAGCCCGGCACGGGGACAGAAGTCGGCGTCACTGCGGTAAAGGTAACACTTGGCCTGCAAGTGGCTGACCTGGAGGAATATGTCAATACACCGCCACTCATATGCGCTGCTCCTGCTGGCCCTCACGGCTGGTCTGGCTCAGGCCCAGGATCAGGACGATCCCAGATCACCGACCAGTACCCGTGGCCTGCTGCGTTCGAGCCGGACTTTGACGTTCTGTATCGACCAGCAGAACCCGGTCTGGAAATTCGAGCAGGATCTGGCCCTTGCTGTGGCGCGTTCCCTGGGCCACCGCGCCGAATTCTATATTCATCGCAAACCACTTCCGGGTATCGACACCACACCTCAGCCGCTGGGACGTACCGAACTCCTGCGGCTTTTCGCGCATCACTGTGACGTCTATCCCGGCCTGGTCGGCAGCACGTCTCCGGCGTTCGATTACCCTGCCGACGAGCAGATGTACGCGACGCGGCCCTATCTGAAGGTGAACTATCTGTTCGTCAGCCGGAACAGGGCAGTGCAGAATCTCGACCAGTTGCCCAAAAATATGCCGCTGAGCATGGAGCGCAATGGCTTGCCCGCCTTCATGATGTACGCGACGCGCAAGGGCCAGTTTACCGACCGTCCTGTCGAGACGGCGGCGCGACTGGTCGAGGATCTCAAGACTGGCAAGGCGCAGGTGGGTATGGCCTTCGCCCCGCAGGTGTACGGCCGTCTCCCCGATCTCAGCAAACTTGGCCTCACGGCGCAGCCCGTAAGTGGCCTACCGAATATGAGCTGGTACGTCATCTACGGTCTGCGGCGTGACCGACCCAGCCTGCGTAATCAGATCGACGGGGCGTTGACCCGGCTGATTCAGCGCGGTGAGATTCAGCGTCTGCTGACGAAACATGGACTGGCCCGGCCAGGTTTTGCTGTGGCTGCACTTGGGGATCACCGACCACGCTCCGAAACTTACCAAGATGACAAGTAACCCGGTTCAGAGCGGCCCGGTGATCTCGGCGCAGGACGTGCGGTTTACTTACGGCGATATCCCGGCGTTGCAGGGAGTTTCGCTGGAAGTCCCGCGTGGCACGTTCTTTGCTTTGCTTGGCCCCAATGGAGCAGGGAAAAGCACCCTGGTGTCGCTGCTGTGCACCCTGCTACCGATGCAGACCGGGCAATTGCGGGTCGCGGGACTGGACGTGCGGCGCAGTTCGGCGCAGGTGCGGCGTGCCCTGGGGCTGGTCTTTCAGGAACCCAGCCTGGATGAACGCCTGACTGTGCTTGAAAATCTCGACTTTCACGGACAGATTTACGGGCTGTCGGCCCGTGAACGTCGTGAACGGGCGGCGCAGGTGCTGGGCGTGGTCGAGCTATCGGGGTGGGACAACGCGACCGCCCGCATCCTGTCACGCGGCATGAAACGCCGACTTGAAATTGCACGCGGCGTCATGCACCGTCCTGAACTCCTGATTCTGGACGAACCGACCACGGGCCTGGACGTTCAGAGCAGGCACGCGGTCTGGGCGTACCTCAGCGCTCTGCGGCGCGAAAGTGGGCTGTCGCTGCTGCTGACCACGCACCAGATCGAGGAAGCCGAGGACGCCGATCTGGTCGCCATCATTGACCAGGGGCAGGTGCTGGCCTTTGGGGCACCTGCCGAACTGCGTGCTCAGCTGGGCGGGATGCTGGTTTCGTTACGGGGAGTGCCGGACGATCTGCTGGGCGAGCTGGGAGCCAGGTTTCCGGAAGCGGTGATCCAGGGCAGTACGTTCCGGCTAAATGTCGCTGAACCGGCCGTGGTGCTCGCGTGGCTGGGTTCACGCCTCAGCCACGTCGAAGCTTTCAGTGTTCAGCCTGCCAGCCTGGAAGACGTCTTCCTGAAGCTGACGGGCCGGGCCATGCGTGAGGAAAGGGCGGCGGTGCTGACCCCGGCAAGTTCGGCCGTCGATGGCCGGGGGTTCAGATGACGACCGGAGCGGCCTATTACTGGAAGTGCCTCTACGCCATCTGGAGCCGCGAGGTCAAGCGTAGCGTGCGGGAAAGCGGGCAGCTGGTGGGAGCCTTCTCGCGCCCACTGCTCTGGGTCATCATTTTCGGTGTGGGCCTGACCCCATATTTCCGGACTGGCCTGCGCGAAACGAGCTTCGTGGTGCCGTTTACCTATATGCAGTACATCTTTCCCGCAGTGGTCGTCCTCAATATCCTTTATCCCAGCATCCAGTCGGCGGTCAGCCTGATCTATGACCGTCAGTTCGGCTTCTTCCGCGAAGTGTTCGCCTCTCCGGTGCCGCGCACTGCTGTGTTTTTCGGAAAGCTGCTGGGCGGTGCGACGGTCGCCACCCTGCAGGGCGGCCTGGTCCTGTTGCTGGCCCCCTATGTCGACGTGGCGCTCCCTGTGAAGGTGCTGCCAGCGGTACTGGGTGTCATGTTCCTGGTGTCGCTGTCGTTTACGGCTGTGGGACTCCTGATCGCCTCGCGACTCAAATCCTTTGAGGGCTTCGGGGTCTTCTCGAACGCGCTGATTCTGCCCCTCTACTTCCTGGCAAGCAGCGTATTCCCGCTCGATCCCAGCCTGAGCGTGCAGCAGCAGCAGCAGGTCTTTCCGCCCTGGCTGGTGCTGCTCGTGCGGTCCAATCCGCTGACTTACGCTATCGACCTGCTGCGCAACTTCATCATCGACTATCACGAACACGCACTGACGCTGGATGTGACGGTGGTGGTGCTGCTGGCTGTCGTGGCGTGTACCCTGTCGTTCCGCGAATTCAGGAGATGAATTGAGTCCGCCGCCCCCCCCACCAGTAGCCCAGCACGGCTGGCGACCGTCCGGCAGCACGGTGTTTATCGTGCTGGGTGTGCTGGCCTATCTGGGCCTGCGTCAACTTCCCCCCGACAACTCGCTGGAGCGGGTGCGGCAGGCCGATACCCTACGGGTATGTGTACCAAGCGATTTTCCGCCGTACCTGACGGGCACCGACAGCCCAGAGGTCGGCGGCAGCGAGGCCAGGTTGCTCGGCACACTCTCACGCAGCATCGGTGTGCCGATCCAGTGGAATCTCCAGCCTGCCTGGGGTACCTCGCCTGATCCGGTGGACTGGGGCATCCGGCCGGAATCGTGCGATCTCCTGGCCGGGGGGATCGTGGTTGGTGACGAGACGCAGGGGATGCTGCAACTGCTGCCCTATGCCCAGACGCACTGGGCTTTGCTGTCCCATGCCACGCCGCCAAAGCATCTGGCCGTGTTCAGCGGTCACTGGGGCCTTCACCCCGATGACGCCCTCGACTGGGCCGACGCTCAGAAACTGGATTTCCTGGCTTACGACGACCTTGGCAGTACCCTGGCTGCCCTGAAGTCGGGCGAGCGCGACAGCGTGCTGACCCTGCGCCCCGAGGCCGACTGGCTGGCCGCGCAGCTCGGTGGGGCGCAGGTCCGTGACCTGACCGGGCTTCCCGCACCGACTCTGGCGCTGGGCATGTGGAAGAACAACATCACCCTCAAGCGGGCATTGCTGCGTGAGCTGTCCCGGAATGGCTTTGGACTTCACTCTCCGAACACGCCGAGGTGAGTTCAACCTGCGTAAAACCTGCTTCAGTGTGTGGCGGTCTGCGAAATGAGAATCACGCGTCTTCAGTCATGTGAGCTTCAACCAGTTTGAAGAGGAAGTCCGGGCGCCGTCTGCCCGAGTCCTGGCCGACTGAATCCTGGGCGCCTGAGTTTGCGCTCTCAAATAATCAAGCGCACGAACTCCTCGCGGTCCACGGCACCGAAATAGCGCGTCAGATCGAAGGGGGAGAGGGCCTGCGCGACGCTTTCCGGGCGGTAGGCCACGCCAGTCAGGGCGCGTTCGATATCGGCCACGTCGTCCAGGGCGAAGAAGTCACCGAAAATGCGAATGTCCTGAATCTGCTTGCCTTCCACATTCATTCGCACGTCGATCAGGCCGCTGGGAAACTTGTGGCGGCGTTCTACGCTGAAGGCGGGCGAGCGGCCAAAATTCCAGTCCCAGTTGAGAAAGTATTCCTGGCGAATGGCCTCGACCTGGCGCAGGTCCTCGGGGGTCAGCACATATTCGGTGGCTTCCTCGCCGCTTTGCCGGGCCAGTTGCCGCAGGATTTCGTCGCGGAATTCGGCGGTACTCAGGTGCTGGTACTCCGGGGCAAGGTGGGGACGAATATTGGTGACCCGCGCACGAACCGACTTGATCCCCTTGGACTCGATTTTTTCCTTCGGGGGCGTGAGTGCGGCGGCCACATGATCGAGGTTCACGTCATACAGCAGCGTGCCGTGCGCCGTCATGCGGCCCGCCGCCACGTACATGGCGTTGCCGGAAATCTTCTGGTCGCCGATCGCCAGGTCGTTGCGCCCGCTGAGCGTGGCCCCCTGCGCCCCCATACGCTGCAAAGCCTGCACCACCGGCCCGGTAAAGCTGGCAAAATCGCGGAACGAATCGTCGTCGTCCTTGATGAAGCAGTAACAGAGGTTGCCCCGGTCCTGGTACACCGCGCCGCCGCCCGAGATTCGGCGCACCACCTGTACGCCGCGCGACTCGACATACTCGCGGTTGATTTCCTCAATGGTGTTCTGACTGCGGCCCACGATGACACAGGGGTCATTGATGTAAAACAGCAGCAGGGGGCCGTCTACAACCCGGTTTCGCACCAGATACGTTTCGATGGCCAGATTGACTGTGACGTCGTGGTTTTCAGCGTTGCGAACAAAGTACACATGGTCACTGTAACGCTATTTGCCGAACAGCTCCGGCATCCGCGTTCCAGCAGTCACAGCGCTTCGGCCCCGCTGCCTTCACCTGCCCGGAGTTGCCCGCCGCTTTGCTCACTTCGCGCCCACGCTTCGGCTTTTCGCCCGCTGTGCCCCCTACTACCCGGATACGTTTTCGCAGATTTATCAATCCTGCCGAGCGCCAGCATACCTGTCGGCAAGTGCAGCAACTCAGCTTGTACGCTTCCTTGAATTTTGCAAAATGTTGAAAAAATTTTGAATATTTTGCAAAACTATTTAAACAAGAATAAAAACTTCTGGCTCAGCCGAGTAACCTGTTTAGAAACTCAGAGATGGTTTTCAATGGCGTCCGCTAGGCTGACAGGCGAAAGGCTGCCTTTAAGACCCATCAGGAGGAAACCACCAGAATGCAACTCACTGAACGTGAACGCGACAAACTGCTGATTTTTACAGCGGCGCAACTGGCCCGCAGTCGTAAGGCACGCGGCCTGAAACTCAACCATCCGGAGGCGGTGGCGCTGATTACCGCCGCAGTGTTGGAAGGTATCCGCGATGGGCGGCGCGTGGAAGACCTGATGAGCTACGGCGCGACCATCCTGACGCCGGATGACGTTTTGGACGGCATACCCGAGATGATCCACGACATTCAGGTCGAGGGCACTTTCCCCGACGGAACCAAACTGGTCACCATCCACGACCCGATTCGCGGCGCGGCCAGTCGCCGGGTGGCCGGGGAATACCTGCTGGAAAGCGGAGAAATTGAACTCAACGCTGGAAAACCTGTCATGACGCTCACCGTCGCCAACACCGCCGACCGCCCAATTCAGGTCGGCAGTCACTTTCACTTTTTCGAGGTCAACGCCGGACTGCGCTTTGACCGGGTCGCCGCTTATGGCCAGCGACTCGACATTCCCGCCGGAACCGCCGTACGTTTCGAGCCGGGCGAGGAACGTGAGGTGTCGCTGGTGCCTCTCGGCGGCACGCGTACTGTCTACGGCATGAACGCGCTCGTCAGCGGTGAACTCGATGCCCCCGGCACGCGGGCACGGGCGCTGGAACAGGCCAGAGCGGCTGGCTTCGGGGGGGCAGAATGAAGGTTACGCGCCAGCAGTATGCCGACCTGTACGGTCCCACGGTGGGTGACCGGGTGCGTCTGGGCGATACCGACCTGCTGATCGAAGTCGAACAGGATCTGACTACCTACGGCGAAGAGGTCAAGTTCGGCGGCGGCAAGGTCATCCGCGACGGCCTGGGCCAGAGCAGCACCGCCACCCGGGACAGCAGTGACGTGCCGGATCTGGTCATCACCAACGCGCTGATCCTCGACCACTGGGGCGTGGTCAAGGCGGATGTGGGCGTCAAGAATGGGCGCATCACGGCCATCGGCAAGGCGGGCAACCCCGGCACCCAGGACGGCGTGACGGCGGGCCTCACTATCGGGGCCAGCACCGAGATCGTGGCGGGCGAGGGCCAGATTCTCACGGCGGGCGGGGTGGATACCCATATCCACTTCATTGCGCCGCAGCAGTGCTGGACCGCGCTCGAGTCGGGCGTGACCACCATGATTGGCGGCGGCACTGGCCCTACTGCTGGCACCTCCGCGACCACCTGCACGCCGGGCGAGTGGCACATCCACCGGATGCTCGAAAGCCTGGCGGGTCTGCCGCTCAATTTCGGTC
>JAGLBK010000209.1 GCA_018260275.1 Deinococcus sp. | reverse complement strand
TCGGCCCGTACCGCCTGGAAGTGCGCCTGAGTGCGGTCGGCCCCGGCAGTGACTCTGGCAGCTCTGGCAACAGCTCCGGCGGCGGCTCTGGCAGCGGTGACGGGGTGCTGCTGGTGGCCCGCGACCTCTCGGAATTGCAGACGCTGGCCGAGGAAATCACCCGGCGCGGGCAGGCGCTGGAAGCCGCGACCTCGCGCACGCTGGAATTACGCAGTTACCTGACCCTGTTTACCCAGGCGCAGGAGGAAGAACGCCGCCGCATCAGCCGCGAGCTGCACGACGACACGGCGCAGGTCCTCATTGCCACCAGCCGCCGCGTGTCCCGGCTGGCCCGTGAGCTGGATGGCGAACGCAAGGCCCGCGCCGACGACATTCTGGGCGACCTCAACGCCGCCATCGAATCGGTGCGCCGCTTTGCCCGCAACCTGCGCCCCAGCGTGCTGGACGACCTCGGCCTGCTTCCGGCGCTCGAAGGACTGGCAGGCCGCGCCCAGACCGACACCCGGCTGGAGGTCAGCGGCCAGGAACGCCGCCTGCCCCCAGCCACCGAACTGACGGTGTTCCGGCTGGTGCAGGAGGCCCTGAACAACGTGGACAAGCACGCCGGGGCGCATACGGCGGCCATCCGCGTGGCCTTCAGCGAAAGCGGGGTGCGGGTCGCCATTTCCGACGACGGGCGCGGCTTTACCCCCGAGGAAGCGCAGGCCCAGGCGCAGGCCGGGCACCTGGGTCTGATCGGACTGCGGGAGCGGGCGCAGCTGGCGGGCGGCGAACTGCAAGTGGGGAGTGCGCCGGGACAGGGCACGACGCTGGTGTTTACTCTAATGGGATGAAGAAAATACTCTATATGCACGAGCTTGAACAGTTTCTTTCCCACTTATCCAGCAACCCTTATCATCTATCGGAAGAGCAGATCCAGAAATACGAACACCAACTCAATTTTGTGTTTCCACAGGCTGTCCGTGAATTTTTCAGCCTAGTGGGACTCAATTACTTCTTTCTGACCTGCTGCGAAACCTCAAGTCTGCAACAGCTTCCACATTGCCTAGAAATCATCAGAGAGGAAGCGGAACTGTTTATGAATCTTAACGCGGGAGAGATTATCCCGATCATGGAGCATACGGATCAGATCTTCTTCATTTACCGAAAAGATGGAAGCATTCCAGACCCACCCCTCTATGCCTATTATCCTTCTGGCTTTTCCAGGCTTGGCTACTCCGCCCATAAACCCGTACTGATTTCCCCAACCTTCACGGCCTATGTTGCGGAGCTTCTAGCACTCCACAGGAAAACCCAGGAAAACGGGAGACTACGCGGCGCACGTAAAAAATGCGACCAGCCATAACGCTCACCCGAACTTCTTCAGAAACTCCTCGCGGGGCATCCAGGCCATCTTGGGCGTCTCGTCGCTGGCCCGGCGCTGGGTGCCGTAGGCCAGCCGCAGCACCCGGAAGCCCAGCCCGTACCAGCGTGCCCGCAGCGGCGGTAAGTCCAGCAGGGTAAAGCCTGACTTTTCCAGGGGTCTGTGAAACAGGGTCACGGCAAACACCGCCTGCGCCGAGTGCAATTCCGGGTGCGTTTCCAGCGCCTGGGCCACATCCTTCAGGCTGCGCTGGTAGGCCCGGTAGGTGCCCAGCCACTGCTTGGACGCCAGCCCGACCAGCCGCCCGGAATTCAGGTGCAGCTCGGCGGTGGGCGTGCCGCGTGGCAGCGGCAACGGCTCCGGCGCGTGGTCAAGCGGGGCCACACGCATCATGGCGTCGAAGCGTTGCGACAGGTCGATCAGGCCCTCCCGCTGGGCATACTGGTCTTCTACCACCCGCTGATAGATATGCTCGAGCAGGTCGCGGGGCGTGGCCGGGCGCAGTTCCAGCAGTTCACGCACGGGCCGGGGCTGATAGCCCAGGCGTTCGAGTTCCGCCAGTTTTTCGGCCAGTTGTTCGGGGCTGACTTCCAGAATTGCGCCCGGCAGCGCGGCGGCGGCGGGTTCGGGTAAGGGGCGAAGGCCAGCCTGAGCCAGCGCCCGCAGGTCGGCCCGGTCAGCGCGGGCCAGATCAGGTGCCCAGTGCTTCAGCGGTTGCCGGGCGGCGACTTCCAGCGCGGCAAAGTTGCGCGGCGTGCCCCTTCCGGCGACCTCGTGCCCGGCGGCGCTGGCCTGCTCCAGCAACTCCATGTCGGCAAAGTCGGCGGGCACCAGCACCGTCGCCTTGACGGCCCCCAGCTCGCCCAGCACCCGCTGAAGTTCGGCAGCCGTCTGAACGGCAATAGTCAGGCCCACGCCCGGATCACCGGGATGCCCGCCGCGCAGCGTTCCGAAGGCTCCGGCCCGCATCAGGAGGGGCCATACCCGAAAAGGTACAGAAGATGTCATCAGGGCTGAATCTACCCCCTGGATATCCCCCATGGCTGGCCCCCGAGCGGCGCGGGCGGCCTCGTGTTCCTCTCATGTTGGTTCATCGTATGCTAGGCCACAGATGCTTCCAGTTTCATCAGACCATCTCGGAGGTGCAGGCACGTGAAGCCGCTGCGTATCGGGCTGTTCACCGACACGTTTTTGCCCGACCAGAACGGCATCGTGACCAGCGTATGCCTCCTGAGCGACGAACTGCGGGCGCGGGGGCATTTCGTCGAGGTGGTCGCCCCGGATTTTCCCGACTTCTGGGACACCCGGCTGGACGTGCGGCGCGTTTCCAGCATCCGCTACACTTTTTTGCCCACCTACCGCCTGGCCTGGCCCACCCGCAAGGATTTCGAGCTGACCTACGACGTGGTGCACACCCACACGCCGCTGACGCTGGGCCTGGCCGGGGCGCGACTGGCCCGCAAATGGCATACCCCGCACGTGGCGACCTACCACACCCACCTGTCGGCCTACACGCACTATGTGCCGGGGCTGCCCGCGGTGGACCGCGCCACGCACCTCGTTCCGCGCTTCATCGACCAGTTTTACGGCAAGGCCGACGCCGTGATTACCCCGACGGCGGGCGTACTCGAGGAGCTGAAAACAGCCGGCGTCAAGAACCCGGTGGTCATTCCGACCAGCATCAATCCGCGCGTGCTGGAAAGTGCCCCGCCGATTCAGAGTCCCTGGCCGCCCGGCACGCGCCGCATCCTGACGGTGGGGCGGCTGGCCCGCGAAAAACGCTTCGATCTGGTCATCGACGCGCTGGCCGAGCTGCCCGGTGCCCATCTGGTCGTACTGGGCGAAGGCCCCGAGCGCTTCAATCTGGAGCATCAGGCCGGGCGGCTGGGCGTGCAGGACCGAGTGACCTTCGTGGGCGTGCGCCCCTGGACCGAAATCGGGGCGTACTACCGCCTCGCCGAACTGTTCCTGTTCGCCTCCGACACCGAAACGCAGGGGCTGGTGCTGCAAGAAGCGCAGCTGATGGGCGTGCCGGTGGTGGCAGTAGGCGCACGCGGCACCCTCAGCGGCGTGCAGAGCGGCTACAGCGGGTATCTGGTCGCGCCGGGCGATGTGGCGGCCCTGGTGCGGCACTCGCGCGAACTGCTGGATGAGCCGCAACTCTGGTCACAGCTATCGCAGCATGCCCGTGAATTTGGTGGGCGCACCACCCCCGGCGGCGTGGCCGAGCAGGTGCTCGAAGTCTACCGGCAGGTGCTCGAACCGGGGCGCGGGCAGGGAGCCAGACCGGAACACGCCGCAAAGTCGGTTACTCCCGCATTTCGTCGAAATAACCCCTCGTATGACCGGTGACGTTGCGGAAGTGTCGCCACACAAACTGCACCACACCCTTATCGAGCCGCCGCGCACTGGTTTCGACCAGCGCTCCCGGCACGTAGGCGATTTCACCCAGGCGGTCGAGTTCCTGGCCCAGAATCACGTCCTCGTAAGCCTCAACGGGCGCGTAGCCGCCGACCAGCAGCGCCGCCTGGCGCGAGTAGGCCATGTTCGCCCCGCCCATGTTGGGCTTGCCGATCACGTTGGCCGCGTGCAGAAAGATGCTGTAGGACAGCTGGGTCAGCCGGGGGTAGGGGTCGCGCAAACCACAGAAGCGCATCGGGCCGTACAGGGCGGTGCGGCCCGGCGCGGCGGCACTGTAAAAGCCCAGCCACTCGCGCACGGGCGCCGAGTCGGCGTCGGTGGTGGCGACCCAGTCGGTGCGGGCCGCTTCCAGGCCCATCTGGCGGGCGTAGGCGACGCCTTTGGTTTCGCACAGCAGCACGGTGGCCCCCCAGGCGCGGGCGATCGCGCCGGTGTCGTCACGGCTGAGATTATCGACCACGATGACCTCCGCCGGAGCGTGGGTCTGGCGTTCAAGCGCGCGGAGGGTGGCGGGCAGATACTTCGCTTCGTTCCACGCCGGGATGATGACCGTAAATTCCGGCATCCGCACACACTAGCAGGAGAACCTACACTGAGGGCCGAGGCAAAAGCGTGACCAAAACCGATCAACCG
>JAGLBK010000208.1 GCA_018260275.1 Deinococcus sp. | reverse complement strand
CCCTTCGGGTCGCTGCCAGGCGGCAGAAAGAAGTTCCACAGGCCCTCGGCGCGGGCTTTGGCCTTGAGTTCCTCGATCAGGTCGAGGTGGTGCCAGCGGTCGCCGGTGTTGATCTCGGCGGCGACCTTGTCCTCGTTGGGATAGATGTGGGCTTCCATGAATTTGCCGAGCTGCTCGTGCAGTTTCCTGGCGCGGGGGGTCACGTCGAACATGGTCATAAGGGTTCCTCCTGAGAACTTGAATGGCAAAGAGTGATTATTCGGACGGTTTTTCTTGTGTTGAACGCGAGTTTCTTCGGAAAGGCACGATGGTCGCCAGGCACGCACCCACCAGCTGATCCTGACCGGGCACGCTGCCGCCAGAAAACACGTCGGCCCGCACGATCAGCTGCGAGCGCCCGCTGCGGATGACCTCGGCCCTGGCCCACAGCAGCGGCCCGTGCGCGGGGGCCAGCAGGTTGAGTTTGTACTCGGCGGTCACCACGTCGCCCGCGACCGTCGCGGCGGCCCAGGCGCTGGCGGTGTCGGCCAGGTAACCGATCACCGCGCCGTGGGCCGTGCCGTGCTGCTGGGTCAGGGGGGCTTTCAGGTCGATCTCGATTTCGACCACGCCCTCACCGACCTGCCGCAGGCGCGTTCCCATAAAGCTGGTAAACGCACTTCTGGAACGCGAGGCTTCCAGCCGGGCACGCGCCGCCGCGAGGTCGAAGGTCACTTCAGCGGCTCCGGCTCACGGGTTTTCGCCCCGAAGCATCTCGGCGCCCTTGACCGGCTCGGCCTCGGACTTGACGATAGTGCCCAGCGCCGTGGCGACCAGTTTTTCCTCGCCGCCCTTGACGGCGAAGATGTCGCAACGCGTGACGGCCTGCCGTCTGCTGCTGCTGATGACGCTGGAACGCGCCACCAGTTCGTTGCCGGTGCCGGGACGAAGAAAGTTGATCTTGTACTCGCTAGTCAGCACGTTGGGGCCGAGCGCCATCGCGCCCATGAAGGTCAGGCCGATGTCGGCCATCGTGGCGATCAATCCGCCGTGGGCAAAGCCGTGATGCTGGCGCAGGTCGCCACGCAGAGGTACGTGCAGCACGGCTTCGGTGGCGGTAATACTGGTGAACTGGGCGCCCACCAGCGTCGAGAAGGTCTGAATGGCAATGACGCTGTTGGCGTAGGCGAGCATTTCGGCGGGGCTGGTCGGCTGGGCGGGTGTGGGCTGCGAGGCGGCCGTCTGGCTCATGAAGTCTCCTGGGTGTACACCCGGAACACGGTTTCGGCGATGCAGGCGGATTTTTCCTCACCCTCGATCTCGATGGTATTCTGCACGGTGATCTGAACGTACCCCTGGCCCGGCTCGGCGGTCTGCAACACGGCGTGATTGCGCAGGCGGCGGCCGACCCGGACCGGCGCGACGAAACGCACCCTGTTCAGTCCGTAATTCACGGTCATGCGCCCCCCCTCGATTTCGGGCAGGCCACCCGCGTTGGCAAATTCCCCGGCCAGCAGCGAGAGCACCAGAAACCCGTGGGCAATCGGGCCACCGAACGGCCCCCGCGCGGCTTGTTCGGGGTCTACGTGAATGAACTGGTGGTCACCCGTCGCGTCGGCAAAGGCATCGATACGCTCCTGACTGATGGGTACCCAGCCGGAGAGGGCAATTTCCTGCCCGGTGCGGGCCTGCAAATCGGTGACGGAAAGGGCGGTCATAGAGTCAACCAGCTGAACTGAACAACGGTCATGGGTAACCTCCGGGCAAGAAGTTCGGGCGGATACAAAATTTACGTACACGTACATTCTGAACGCTGGCGCGGCAATGTGCAATTGCCCCGGACCTCAGGGAGTCCCAGCCAGACAGCCGGGCTGTCAGGCGGTCACCCTGCCCGGACTTCTGCTAACCTGCACGCACCTGAGCCTGGGGAAGTCCGGTGAGATTCCGGCACTGTCGCGCAGCGGTAATACAGACCTGGCCCGTACATTTGGCCTAAATCCGGTTTGTGAGTCCGAATGCCTCTCAGGAACGCGGCCCGCCCTCCGCTTTTTTTCCGGGCAGGGCCGCACCTCTCGCTGAATCAAGAGGGCCACGTACCAGCAGCCACGACCTTTCGTGCCCGCTTCCGGCCCCGGCCAGAGCGGGTTTTTTCCTGCCGTGCCCCCGCCTGCCGCCCCCAATGCACCGCGACCCTGGAGCGTTCTTATGTCCATCTGCCCATTTCATGACCGGGTGCCTGCATGATCGTCTGCGTCGGAGCAGGCCCCGGCCACCTCGACTACCTGACCCAGAAGGGAGCGCGGCTGATCGCAGAAGCTGATGTGGTCGCCGGGTTCGGCGCCGTGGTCGACGTGGTTCGCCCGCTGATCTCCGGGTCGGCCCAGATTATTACCATGGGGTACAAAGATCAGGTGGCCCGGCTCGCGGAAGTCGCGCAGCTGCACCACGCGGACAAAAACTGTGTGGTGGTTTTTATGGGCGACATCCATTTCAGCGGGTTTCAATTTCTGGAACGGGTCGAAACGGCCTGCGGGCAGCGGGTCGAGGCGGTGCCGGGCATCTCCAGCGCCCAGATTCTGGCAAGCAAGGAGCGGGTGTGCTTCGATGAGACGACCTTTTTTACCTTTCACCGCCGGGGCGACCTCGGGCCGTTCAAGGCCCACCTGCGCGAGGTGCTTGCGGCGGGGCGCGGGGCCATCATCATTCCGCGCCCATGGGACTTTATGCCTAGAGACATTGCCGCGTACCTGCTAGCGAGCGGCGCGAATCCGGCGCACCGGGTCGCCGTGTGGGAGAACCTGACGCGGGCCGAGGCCGACTGGCAGGGCAGCCTGACCGAACTGGAAACGCGCGACTTCAGCGACATGAGCATTATGCTGGTGCGCCCGCTGACGCCGCTGCCAACCGGACTGGAGGGGGAAGCGTGAGCGCCGCGCCAGGACTTTCCCTGCCTGCCACCGACAGCGACTACGCCATTGTTTTTGCCGCCCACGGCAGCCGCGATCCGGCGAGCAAGGCGCAGTTCGAGGAACTGATCGCCCAGGTCAAGGCCCTGCAACCGGGGCGCGTGATGACCCACGGGTTTCTGGAATTCAATACCCCCACCATCGACGAGGCGGCGCGGGAAGCAGTGGCGATGGGGGCACGGGAGATCGTGCTGGTGCCGGGCGTGCTGCTGGCCGCCACCCACGCTAAGAATGACCTGCCCAGCGAACTTAATCTGCTGCGCCGGGAGCATCCCGAAGTCACCTTCCACTACGGCGCGGCGATGGACCTGCACCCGCTGCTGCTGGAAGTCTGCCGCGAACGGCTGGTCGAGGCCGAGGGGGCCGCTGAACGCGCACGCGGTGAGGTGCGGCGCGACGAAACACTGCTGCTGGTGGTTGGGCGCGGCACCACTGACCCGGACGCCAACGGCGACATTCAGAAACTGGCCCGTTTTCTGGAAGAAGGGCTGGGCTACGGGGCCAGCGCGGTGTGCTACAGCGGCACGGCCAAACCCGACCTGCCCACCGGACTGGCGCGGGCAGCGGCGCTGGCGCAGGCCAATGGCGGGCAATTTAAGCGTGTGATCGTCTTTCCTTATCTCTTGTTCGATGGCCTGCTGGCGCGGCGGGTGCGGGAAGCGGTGGCGGCTGGGGCCGAGCGCTGGCCGGGCGTGCAGTGGGCCAGCGCCGGGCACCTCGGGCCGCACGAGAAGGTGGCGCGGGTGTTTCTGGAGCGGGCGCACGAGGGAATTCACGGGCAGGGGCACATGAACTGTTCGCTGTGCAAATACCGCGTGCAGGTCATCGGCTATGAGGCCGCGCAGGGCCAGCCGCAGATCGGGCACCACGGCGGCGTGCGCGGGCTGCTGGGCGCGGATAAACCCGCGCCGGAGCGCAAGGTCATGCCGTTTTACGTGCCGCACCCCATCGAGGCGCAGTCGTTCGAGATCATCGGGGGCCTGTACGACTGGTCGCAGGTGCCCGCCGAGGGCCGCTACGCCATGCAAAGGCTGGTGCATACGGCGGGGGATCCCGGCATCGTGCCCGACCTCTATTTCTCGCCGGGCGCCGTCGAAGCGGGCGTGAACGCCATTTTGCGCGGGCTGACGGTAGTCACCGACGTGACGATGGTGCAGAGTGGCCTCAAGCGCGAGGTGCTGGCCCGCCTGGGCGTGCAGGTCTGGTGCGGGGTGCACGACACCGAAACGCACCTGCTGAGCGCCGAGGCCGGAATCACGCGCTCGGCGGCGGGCATCCGGCGAGCCTACGAGAAGTTCGGCAACGACTGCATCGTGGCGATCGGCGACGCGCCCACCGCCATTTTCGAGGCCGTGCGCCTGATTCGTGAGCGGCGCTGGCGGCCCGGGCTGGTCATCGGTCTGCCGGTGGGCTTCGTGGGCACGGTGGAAAGCAAGGCGGCGCTGCGGGCAGCCCTCAGCGTGCCGCGCATCACCAACGCGGGCTACCGGGGCGGCAGTCCGTGGGCCAGCAGCGTGGTCAACGCC
>JAGLBK010000207.1 GCA_018260275.1 Deinococcus sp. | reverse complement strand
TTCAATTTCAGAACCTGCTCAAATTGACCGTTTGACACCTCTAAAATTTACCAGCTGACTTTCGCAGGAGGTCTACTAGCGAAAAGGGAATCAGTCCAGATCAATCCAGCACTGTAATTCCGGCCTCCGCGACGCGCCGCTTCACATCCCGCACACCTTCCCCGTTCACGCGCATGACAAAGCCGCGTTTGCCCTCGGCCCCGCCATACGTCGCCACGCTGATGATGTTGCTGGGCAAAATGGCGCGTGTGGCCTGCTCCAGACTGCCCGGCACATCCGGCATTTCGATGCTGAGGCGCTGGCCGTCTTCGCGCATTCCCAGAATTCCGGTGAAGGCGCTCAGAATGTCACGCGTCGTGATGATTCCGGTCAGCCGCCCCGCGCGGTCAAGGACTGGCATCCCGCCGATCCGGCGCTCCAGCATCCTGACCGCGGCGTCTTCCATGAACTCATCTTCGGAGGCCGTGACCACCGGACGGGCCATGATTTCGGCCACGGCCAGCTTGCTGAGCAGATAATTGAGTTCCCACACGCTTAGAGTCGTGGCCTTGCTGGGCATGGCGTCTTTCAGGTCTTTGCGGGTCACGATGCCGACCAGCTCGTGACCGTTCATGACGGGCAGGCGGCGAAATCCCCCGTCTTTGACGATCTTGAGGGCCTCCATGACTGGCGTGTCAGGCGAAACAGTCTGCGGATCAGGGGTCATCCAATCGCGTATCAGCATAAGCAGAGTCTAAGACACGGCGGCCCGCCGGGGTTCTGACGGCCAGATGATGAGAGATATAGAGACGCTTGGCCGGGCTTCATTCGGCTCAGAAATGAGCATGGTAGCTTAGCCCTCATGAAGATGAATGCCAAGGCGCTCGCGCCCATTGCTCTGATCACCGCATTTGGTCTCGGAACCCTCGCCCCCCACGCCCAGACGGCCCCCCAGAAGGTCGGCTTCGTGAACGTGGACACCCTGTTCGCCGCCCACCCCGCCGACAAGGACGTCAAAACCCTGCAAACCAAATTTCAGGGCGAACTGGCCGATCTGGACAGCAAGATCAAGGCGATCGACGCCAAGGGCGCTGCTGCCACCGCCGCCGAAAAAGACAGCCGCAAGACCATGGTGGATACCTACAACGCCAAGCTGAAGGACTACGACACCCAGATGAAGGCCAAGGCTGGCCCCGTCGAAACCTCGGTGGACAATGCCATCGGCGCTTACGCCAAAGCCAACGGCTTCAGCATCATCATGGACCGCTCGGTGGCCCAGCAAAGCGGCCTGGTGGTCTACGCCGACACCAGCACCGATGTGACCGAGGGCGTCAAGAAAAACGTCAAGTAAAGCCTGACCGGGGCCTGTGCCCCAGCTTGGCTGTTGCGCCCCCGTGCCTGCTGCGGGGGCTTTCATTTGAACCTGCCATTTAAACCTGCCAAAAGGAAAAACCGATGAACCGTATCCTGCTTCTCCTGCCCCTGGCTCTGCTGACCACCGTCCCCCACGCCGCGCCCACACCCGACCGTCTGGGCTTTGTCAATGTCGAGAAACTGGTCGCCAGTGTCCCCGGCAGCACCAACTACCTCAACCTGCGTAAAAAGGTCAATACTGACCTGGGTAATCGTCAGGCCACCCTTCAGACGCTGGTGAAAAAATACGCCAGTACCCGCAAAGCCGCCGATCAGCAGGCCGCCATCAAGGCCCAGAAGGATTTTCTGGCCGCCCAGAAGACCTCACAGACGCAGCTCGCGAGCGCCTTCAAGCCCCTGGCGACCAAAATCAATAGCGCCATCGCAACGGCAGCAAAAAATAACGGCTTTACCATCGTGGTCGACCAGCAGGTCGCCGCCCGGACCCACCTGTTCGTGTATGCCAACCCGAACAGCGACCTGACGGCGGCAGCCCTCAAGGCCATCAAGTAAGCCGCCCCAAACAGAAAATCACCGTGAAACGCCCACCGTTGCAGAAGGCTGCAAGGTGGGCGTTGTCGTAACAGCTCCTTAGCGGCTACAGACCAGACGGTGGTGGCGCTTGATCAGGTGCCCGTGGCGGGCCGCGCAGCTCCGGCGGTCGTAATGACTGACACGGTTCTGAACGTATTGGCGAACATTATGGCCGACCGTGGTCTGCGCGGCGCTAGCCACAGGAGTAAAGGCCAGCGTCATCGAAAACACCAGTACACTGAATTTTTTCATGGCTCTTACTTTGAAGAGCGAGCCTAACGCTCAAATGAAATGCTCGGCAGTCTGAACTGATAGCTCAATGACAAGGTCGCCGATTCCATGTAAGAAGCGGCGACCGTCTAACAACGTACCTTGAAGGCATCCAGGCTGATATTTCGGGACAATCCAGACAGCGATTTAACCCTTCATTCCCGCCTGAATGTCCTTTCGTCCATTTCAGCTTCAATCGGGCTACTTAGCCAGACCTGCTTGTGCTTAGTGGCCGTGGCCGCTGCGTTCGCTCTGAAGTTCGCCACTGCCGATAGCGTCGTCGAGCTTCACTGCTCCACTGCGGCGCATGATGCTCAGGGCCTCGTCGGTGCGGGCACCACTTGGGTCACGGGCAATCAGAAGCACGTAGCCACTCTTCAGACCGTTGTAAAACTTTTCGGCCTGGGCCGCCGGAACACCCATGGCCCGCAGCAACTTGACATAGTCACCGTGATCGCTGCCCGCCAGAGCGCCGAACAGCCCACCGAGCGCCAGTCCGCCAATGCCGCCGAACAACATGCCGTAAAGCCCGCCATCCGAGAAAATACGGGTGTCGGGAATGATTTTAAGCAGCAGCCAGATCGGAACCGTCAGGACCAGCCCGGCCAGCAGCCCCATGAGCGCCCCTTTGATGGTGCCGCCAGAACCCGCTGGCGCCCCCGCCTCAGGACTGATGCCGGTGGCCTGAGCAAAGTCATTTTCGGCCACGACATCATTCAGAGCAAACCCCAGATGATCACGCTCGAAGCCGCGAGCTTGCAGGTTTTGCAGAGCGACTTGCGCCTGCTGAACATTGGGAAACAGACCGACGACGCTTTCCATACCCTAAGTTTTTATCATGGGGAACACCGCTTTGGCGAGGGACAAAGAGGGCGGGTGCCCATACGGATTCCGGGTGGTCAACGAAACAGACGGCAAGGCCGTACTTATTCGGGGCAACATTCCTGCGGCGCAGTCAGGCCCGTATACTCTGAGTTATGACGCGCGTGCCCGATCTCGTTTTGCCTGACGCCGCGTTCGACGCGCAACTGCGCGAGGTACTGCACTCCCGCGTCGAATTTATCGAGCTGATCGGTGAAGACTTGGTCACAGCAGGCGGCAAACGCACCCGGCCCCTGATCGCGCTGCTGGCTGCCCAGGCGCTCGGCGCGGCGCTCGGCCAGGCGGTCTGGCCCGAGGTGGTGCGCCTCGCGGCGTGTGTCGAACTGCTGCACTCGGCCAGCCTGCTGCACGACGACCTGATCGACGATTCCGATACCCGGCGCGGGCATCAGACGGCCTTTAAGCGCTTTGGCAACGTGGTCAGCGTGATGAGCGGCGACTTTATGCTGGCGCGGCTGCTGACGCTGCTTTCACAGATGCCCGGCAGCCAGCCGCTGACCCGCGCCTTCGGGGAAACCGCCAGCGTAATTTGTGAAGGTGAAGTGCTGCAATTTCAGGTGGCGGCTTACGGCGACTATTCGCTAGAAAACTACTGGACGGTCATTCACGGCAAGACGGCGGCCCTGGTCGAGCTGGCCGCCAGTGCCCCGGCCATGTTGCTGGGCACGCCTCCCGAGCAGCAGACGGCCCTGGCAACGTTCGGACGTGAGTACGGCATGGCCTTTCAGATTCAAGACGACCTGCTGGACCTGATG
Source organism: Deinococcus sp. (assembly GCA_018260275.1). Classification (GTDB taxonomy): domain Bacteria; phylum Deinococcota; class Deinococci; order Deinococcales; family Deinococcaceae; genus Deinococcus. The sequence goes on along the minus strand of JAGLBK010000207.1, from coordinate 651 downwards.
GGCACCGAAGAAGCGCTGGGCAAACCGGTGGGCAGCGACCTGCACGAAGGCAAGGCGACTTACCCGGTGCTGCTGCTGCTGGAGGGGCCGCACGCCGACGAGGTGCGCCAGATTCTGGAACGGCAGGCCGCGCAGGAAGGCGACGTGCAGCGCATTCGTATCCTGGCCCAGCAGAGCGGAGCCGCCGCCCGCAGCCGCGACGAGATTCGACGCCGCGCCGCCCTCGCCAGCGACGCGCTGCTGGCCCTGCCGGAAAGCCCGGCCCGCGACGCCCTAGCCGCCCTGGCCCGCCGCGAACTGGAACGCGACCACTGAACTACCCGCGCGGCATTGCCTGAAACCTTCTGGAAGCGCGACTTCATGTGCCGCTGACACTCGGCCCTGTAAGCTGAAGCCATGAAGTCTGCTGCTCTTATCACTGGTCTCCTGGTCACTGGCATGGCCCTCGCCGTCCAGCCTTCCCTCAATGCCCCCGGCGTGGTGACCCACGGCCCGCGCACCGTCAAGCAGGTGGCCCTGACCTTCGACGCCGACATGACCCCTGGCATGAAACAGGAATTGCAGGATGGCCGCGTCAAGAACTTTTACAACAGGGAAGTGATCGAAGCCCTGACCTCGACCAATACCCCCGCCACCATCTTTATGACCGGA
>JAGLBK010000206.1 GCA_018260275.1 Deinococcus sp. | reverse complement strand
ATGGCCCGGCATTTATGCCGAAATCACTAAGTTTGAAGCTTGGATTACTGAAAATCACGGTGTAAAAGCCTGGGGCTCGAAAGACGGCCTCCGCGCTCTCGAACCATTTTGTCTTCTCCCAGGAACATGTTGTGCTTTTTGCGGCTTTCATGCAAAAAGCACCGCTCTTTTCTGGTGTCGCGACCATGGATTTAACGAATGTGGCGGTATCTTTCGCATTTGCTGCCCCAGCATTCCCCACCAACCCCAGCATCCCGATCATCAGTAGTTTTTTCATGGCCCTTACAGCCTACCAGCCAAAGCGAAAGCCCCCGCCGGGGGGGGCGGGAGTCAGAAGTCAGGAATGGGTTGTACGCCCGCTTGGGGAATTACCGCTTGGGCGATGCAGCGACACCTGATCGGCTGACCTGGATGGCCGTCGCTCGGCGGGTCACTCCACTTGAACTCCTTGCCGTTGCGGGCTTTGTGTTCTGGTCGTACCCGGTGGTCGCCTGCCGTGCGCCAGATGTAGCTCTCGACTCCAGCCAGCCGCTGGCTTTCCATCATGGCAAAGCTGGCCGCGTGGCCCAGTTCATTCCGGGCGATCAGCGCTGTTCGGCTGCGGGAAACGCCCGTCCGGTCCTGAATCCGCCGGGCAATCTGATCAATCAGTTGCCCGCGTTCCAGCCCATCCCTTACTGCGGCGGCAACCTCCTGACGTAACCGTTCGGCTTCGGCCCCCCAATACTGACGCAGGCGCTTTTCGTTGTGTTCGGCCCACTGCAACTGATACACAGGCGGCACGGTAAAGGCGTCAGTCACCTGCTGGCTGGCCGCAAACATATCGGCGGTGCCTGTAATGCCAGAGGCCACCGCCGTCCTGACCGCCTGAGCCAGAGCATCCGGCGGCTGGTTTAAGCTGGCCGCCGCCGCGTCCCACTTCTGCATCAATTGATCGTGGTAGCCCACGCGGGCCAGTGGGCTGTCCATTTCGCTGGCGACCCGCAGCAGCGCCACCAGTTCGGCCAGGTTCAGGTCGGCGTACAGTCGCGTGACCTCGCGGATGGCCTGCGCTTCCAGCACGTCGCCACGCTTCAGCAATTCCTGAATAAACCGCTCTACAACTGCGTCACTCACAACCCACCCGTGTGAGGTGGCGCCAGGGCCTCTTCCTCGGCCAGTGCGGCGTCAACGTGTGCCTGGGTGATTTGCGACACGCCCAGGCTCTGCAAGCTGGATAGCCACGCGCTGCGCGGCAGGCCCGCTTTGTACTCTTCCAGCAACAGCTTTCGCTCGGCCTGCACGTCGCGGGTAAAGCGGGGTTCCAGGGTAATCCGGTAGCCAGGCCGCAGTTCATTGGGGCGTAAGGCCGACGCCAGGCCGTAGGCATCCGTTAAGGCATCGGCAATGCTGGAAGCGGCGCTTTCCACGCTCTCGGTGTATGCCTCGCGCTTTTCGGCCAGCGCCTCGCCGCTCAGGTCGCCTCCGGTGTCCGGCATGTTCATCGCGTCCCGCACGTCACTGCGGGCTGCCGCTTCCTGGTCGCGGTATTCCTTCAAAATCACCGGGTCAAGCCGTTCGTAGCTGGCCCCAGAATCCAGCAGGCGGATGACATTTGGCCCGATTTTCCGGAGTTCCTTAATCAGCGGGTGGTTGGGATTTTCCTTTGCCAACTGCGTGTAGAAGTCACTTTTAACCAGCCTCTCTTCGAAGCCGCCCCGCGTGGCGATAAACGCCAGCAGCACGGCAAACTTCACGTAGCGGCGGTAGGCGGGCAGGGCGGTCTGCGCTATGCCCTCCGGGTTTCGGTCAGCATCCCGGCCCACCACCCGGAAAGCCAGGGGCAGACGGTCAAGGGCGTGTTTCTGCTCAAACGTCTGGGGCACAGCACTGGCATACTTCTGCCAGTCTTCCAGGCCGCTGTACACCTCCAGCAGCCCTGGCGAATACCGCCGCACGGTGTACAAGGTCTTATCGGCCACCTTGCCCACCACGATTTGCAGCACGGCCACCACCTGACTCGCGTCGCCCGGCTCAAAAATGGGGTGCAGGTAGCCGCTCAGGGTCGTGAAGCGCAGGTGCCCGGCGCTGTCTATAAACGGGAAAAACGCGAACTTGCCTGTCACTACTGTGTCGGTGGTCGCATCCTGCACCAGGTCGCGGCCCTGAGCGTTCAGGATAGCCGCAGGCGACATGCTGGTCAGCGGCTCGGAACCGTTGCCCTCCCACTCCCAGTTCAGTTCACCACGGGTCATAGCCCGCACATAGCGGGTCACGCCCTGTTGCAAGTAGTTGGGCATGTCCTTGTTGCTTTTCAGCAGCGCCGCGTCCACGCCGGGAAACAGCATCCCGACCATCGCCTCTATGCCCTGCCCACCAATGGCTTGCCTGGCCTCGGCCTCTTCCTGCCAGGTCGCGGCAATCTGCGGAAGCTGCGACCCGATGAGGGCCGTCAGTTGGGTGCTATCCATGTTCCAGCCCTCCTACAGGGTGATGATGTGGCCGAAAATTCGCCGCTTAGATGCCCGTGCGCCCAGTGCTGCCGCCCAAAAGCGGTCAGCGTGGCCGTCTGCGTCCCGCTCACCCTGAAACAGCACGTTGCCACTGGGCGAAGTCACCCGGCGAATCTTGCGAAAGTCAGCCTTCACGACTTCAGTAACAGGCAGCCTGGCTTGCACGTCCTCAAGCGTGTTCTTGAATCCGACAGCCAAGTTCTTCTTTTCCTCGGCGCTGAAGGTCACTTTCGTGACCCGGTCTTCACCGAAGTCTTCCTGGGCATTCTCGGCCAACTGCGCCCCCAGGCCCGTCTCGTCAATCTCGGTGTGTTCGCACAGAGGCACCAAGTACTGAAGCCAACGGAACTGGTAGCGGAACTTGACTTGATGCAGTTCCACAATGGCCCGCGTCCAGAGCACCTCCCCCACCTTCTCCCAAAGCCACAGCACGGTCAGGTCTTTCTTGCGCCCGATGTCCACGCCCAGGTAGAGCTTGCCACCGGCCCGCTTGAAATCCAGTTGCGGTATGTACTGGTTGGGCGGCGTTTCGTGAATGGCCTCACCCCGCAGAATCAGCGGCTCCGGCACTTCGGCGTGGGCGTTGGCTTCGTAGAGGTTGTAGGAGATGTAGGCCGTAGACCCATCCATCGGGTTGACCATGAACTCCTGCTGGAAGGTTTCCTCGTCGCCCGCAATGTCCCGGCATTCCTCAAGGAACTCCTCGACCTCCTGTGGCGTGGCAGGTCGCTCCAGACCCTTGATTCGCTCCACCAAGCCGTCCTCAATGGCATCTTTGATGGTCGTGGTGTGGAGGCTCCACTTGCTGCCCGGTTTCTTGGCTTCCTCCACCATCTGGTAGAAGCGGGTGCCTTTGCCGTTGTGGGAGGAAAAGACCCGGATGGGATAACCCCACAGCACAGACGGACTGGCGGCCCGCCACATCTCGTCGGGCTGCTCGTGGAAGGCGTACTCGTCAATGACGACCTTGCCCCCCTTGGAGCGGAAGCCCTTGGGGTTGCTGGACAGGGCTGTGATGCGTTTGGTCGTGCCGGGGAACTCCACCGCGTAGGCCGTGATTTCCCGTTCGCCGTCGTAGGCCAGGACGATTTCGCCCAGGCTCTTGGCGGCGTGGTTGAGCAACTTGGCCCACTGCTCCACATACTTGATGTATTCGCGGGCCGCTGTCATGTCGGCAGAGGTGAACCATACGTCCATCCCCTTGCCTACAGCGGCGTCACGGACATCCTCGTATGCTTGGACGTAAGTCCACCCGATACGGCGGGACTTTTCAGCGATTTTGAGGCGGCTCGTGTCTCGGAGCCAGTCCTCTTGGTAGGGCAGGAAATAAGACTGGCGGGGCAAGGGGGAACCTCCGGTACGGCGGGCGCGTAATACTGGATATGGATTGGCTTTTATTCTGGACAGCGTTCACCGCTATTGGGACTGTTGGTTTGGCAGCAGCCGCATTTATTACGTTGCAGGCAAACAACACAACATCTTCAAAAGCAATTGGAACTTATGGAACAACAAGCCCGTCTAGCAGAACAGCAGAACGAAATTATGATGCGGCAAGTTAGAATTGAAGAAAAGCGCGATACTAAGGAGCGCCTTGAGAAGCATGTGGAGCGAATGTTTAAGCCCCGGCAAAAATCTAACGCCGAAGCCCTAGCACCTGCTCCTCAATCTCCCGAATAACGTCTTCACTGAGGCCACCTGAGCGCATCTTCCCTTTGGCCTCTTCCAACTTCTCCCGACTGAACACGACCTCGGCACGGCGGACTTTCAGCAGCGTTTCAATGCTCTTGACCACCGTGCCGAGCCATTTGCCGTCAGCGTCAAACTTCACGTCTTCCATCGCTCGCATGGCCTTGTTCACAACCATGTTTAGGAAGGCCGTCTCCATTCCCAGCGTCTGCCCCGTCGCCTGGGCAATCGCCTCCACCTGCCGCTGAGCCTCAATCGCGCCCAGCACGTCCGGCATCAGGTGGTCGGACTTGTGCCGCGACAGGCCCGCTTTGCTTATCACCAAGCCATGCGCGGCGGCCCAGTCCACAATCTGGTCGTAGCTCAGGCGTTCGCCGTCGTCATCGGTTTCTTTGCCCATCAGCCGCAGGGCTATTTCTTGGCGC
>JAGLBK010000205.1:243-4650 GCA_018260275.1 Deinococcus sp. | reverse complement strand
GGCACGGGCCACTTCGGTCAGGCGACGGGTAAATTCGTTGCTCTCGGCGTGGGTCGCCACGACCAGTCCGTGCCGTCTGGCGGTTTTCATACCTTCGAACAGCGTCAGATCGTCGGCAGCGGGAAATTCTTCCAGGCCGCTGTGCGACATGAACGCCTTGAGGCCCATCACGCCACACTCGGCCAGGTCATCCAGCTGCTCCAGATTCAGCGGGGTCAGGCCGCCCCACAGCCCGAAGTCAAGCAGCGATTTCTGCCGTCCCAGCGCCGCCTTTTCCTCGAAGCGTTCGCGCGTCAGGACCGGCGGCGAACTGTTGAGCGGCATGTCGCAAAAAGTGGTCGCGCCTCCCGCCGCCAGCGCCCGCGTGCCCGTCTCGAAGCCCTCCCAGGCGGTGCGGCCCGGCTCGTTCAGGTGAACATGGGCGTCCACCACGCCGGGAAAGACGTGCAGGCCGGTGGCGTCCACCTCGTGTCTAGCCTCCGGTGCATTTTCGCTGACCGCTGTAATTTCGCCGCCGTCGATACAGAGGTCCAGCTGGCGAACACCGTCCGGCGTGATCACCATTCCGCCGCGCACGATCAGGTCATAGTCGAAACTCATGCGCCTACCGTTCCAGCCAGCCGTTCCAGGAAACGTGCCCCCACTCGCAGGGCCGCCGTCACGTCTTCCGGGTTCACCATCTCGTCGGGGTGGTGGCTCAGGGCGTTGGGCGAGCGCACGAACAGCATCGCGGCGGGCACTTCCTGCGCCATGATCTGTGCGTCGTGGCCCGCGCCGCTGACCAGTTCAGGGTGCGGCAGCTCCAGTTCTTCAGCGGCCTGATGCAGTAGCGCCTTGAACTGCCCGCTCATGGGCGTGGCCGCCTCGCTCATTTTCGGCGTGACCTTCAGCGCCACCTGCCGCGCCTGCGCTTCACGTTCGGCTCCGTCCAGCAGTTCCTTCAGTGCTCTGCGCCGCACTTCATCGTGCTCGTGGCGGATGTCCAGCGAACAGTGGACCTCGCCGGGAATCACGTTGCCTGCGCCGGGTTTGACCTCGACTATGCCCACCGTCGCCACCAGACCGGGCGTGTGGCGGGCCAGGTCCTCGGCGGCGACCATGAACCGGGCGGCGGCGGCCAGCGCGTCACGGCGCAGGTGCATGGGCGTGGTGCCCGCGTGCGAGGCGCGGCCCACGAATTCCAGGTTCAGGCGGTCCTGGCCGACAATCGCACTGACCACGCCCACGCTGGCTTCCAGGTCCTGCAACACCGGCCCCTGCTCGATATGAAATTCCAGGTAACCCAGCGACTGCCCCGTGAGCCGCGCCAGCGCCAGTTCCTGCGGATTCAGCCCATAAGCTTCAATCGCGTCCTGTACGCTGCGGCCTTCCTTGTCCAGTGCGGCCAGCAGCTCGTCGGCGGTGCCCACCAGCGCCCGGCTGCCGATGAACGACACGCCGAAGCGCACCCCTTCTTCCTCCGAAAAGCCCAGCACCTCGATGCTGTAGGGCAGCTCCTGGCCCCCCAGCGCCTCGACCAGCGCGTAGCCCATGACTACCCCCAGAATGCCGTCGTAGCGCCCGGCATTGGGCACGGTGTCCAGGTGCGAACCGATGTAGAGGGTCGGCGCATTCGGGTCTTTGCTTTCCAGGCGCGACCGCAGGTTGCCTACGGCGTCTATGCGGGTGGTCATGCCCAGGCGTCCGGCCCAGCCGCCCAGGTGGGTGTGGACTTCCTGGGTGGTGGGGCACAGGTAAGTGCGGGTAATTTCGCCCACGACCTCGCTGTGGCAGGCCAGGGCGTCGCAGGCGTCCAGCACGGTCTGGGTGAGTTTGGAATCGGCGGTGATCATCGGGAAGCTCCTGAGCGGGCAAGTTGCTGTGCCACGTGGGGAAAGTAGTCGGGGCAGGTTTCGCTGAGGACCAGCGTGTCGAGCAATCTGGCGGCGGGTTCGGGATCGGCGCAGAGCCCCTGGCGCTCGGCCCGGTAGCGCTCAGGCGTCAGCGGCTGGCCGTCGTCCAGCACGGCCCCCACCTGCACCCACTGCCACAGCTGGGCGCGGGCGAGTTCGGCGGTCGCGGTGTCCTCGATGCGGCCCTTTCTGACCACCACGCCGCGCCCCTCGTACCACGCGCCGAATACGGCCAGGGCCAGACCGATAGCGTCCTGCACATCGGCGACGGCAATGGGGGAGGGGTCGGGCAGACTGGTCAGGCGCTGGTACAGGTCAGCACCGGGGTCGAAAGTGCCCGTCTGCTTTGCATGGTCGAAGCCGCGCCGCACGGGTTCCAGCAGTTCGGGCAGTCCGGCCCAGGCGGCGGTAAAGCCCTGCGCCGCCTCGCGCTGCTTGTCGGCCAGCACGGCGGCCAGCGCAGGCTGCGGGTCGGCGGGGTCAGGGGCCAGCGAAGCCGTGCCACCGATGGCTTCTGCACCATGCGCCCGGCACACCTGCACCAGATATTCGGCGTAGGCCCGCATGGCGTCCACGTCCATCGTCAGCTGCGACCTGGGAGGCAGCGGCGTGGTGCGCTGAAGTCCCTTCTGCGTGCTGCCCAGGTGCTTGGTCAAGCTGAACACGTAATCCCAGCGCCCGGCGTTCAGGCCGTAGGTTCTAGGGGCCAGCCGCTGGAAAATGGCCCCGATGTTCATCAGCCCGCTGAACGTCTCGATCTGCAGGCAGGCCCTGACCGTATTGGGCGCCAGGCCAAGGAATTGTTCGGCCACCAGGAGTGCTTCCTGCCAGAACTGCGCCTCGGCGGGGGTTTCCAGCTTGGGAATGTACAGGTGCACAGGCCGCTCGGGGCGGGCCGCCAGCAGGGCGCTGAGGTCGCACAGGGCGGCTATGCCGGGGCCGCCGAAATTCAGGTATGACTCGGTGGCGTACAGGGCACGGGTGCGGGCCAGCAGCGGCTTTGGCGACCGCGTGACCCAGGCCAGCGCGTCGTAGGCGGCCTGCACGTTTTGCGGGGTAGGCGAGAAGGTGTCGTCGAAATCCACCGCGACGGCGTCGGCGTCACTCTCCAGGGCGCGGCGCAGCATCCCCAGGTCGGACGCTTCCACGATCAGCTCGGCGCGGCGGCCCTTCAGGTCGTCTGGAACGGGTACGGCGCGGGCGCTGCTGAGGGTATAACTCGCCGGTGTCTCGCCCGGCAAAAGGGCCCAGCGTTCACGCAGCTCGGTATGGAGGTGCTGCGCCAGCGCCTGGGCAGCGGGACTCAGGGACACACTCGGCGGATTCATCCTTAAAACCTCCAGGGGCGGCAGAACCTGCGCTGCCGCCAGTCGTACAGATAAGTAGGGGAGGCCGGAGTCGGTTTAAGGCCGCCACCCCAGCCGCGCCGAAATCTGGTCCGAGGCCAGCCGCACCCGCGCCAGCATCTCCGGAATATTCTTTCTGGGAAAGCGGGAAGTCGGCGCGGAGATGCTCAGGGAGGCCACCACTTCGCCGCTGCTGTCCCGGACCGGCGTGGCGAGGCAGCGCACGCCCAGCTCGCGTTCCTCGTCGTCCAGCGCGTAGCCCTGGTCACGCACCGTTTCCAGTTCGCGGCTCAGGGCGGGTAGGCCCGTCAGCGAAGCGGGGGTGTAGGCCGGGTAGGGGCCTTCGCCGACCAGATGGCGCACCTCGGCGGCGGGCAGCCACGCCAGCATGACCTTGCCCACGCCCGAGCAGTGCAGCGGGGCCACCGCGCCGATCTGCGTGAACATCCGCATCATCTGCCGCGCCTCCACCTGATAGACGTATACCGCCTCGCTGCCGCGCCGCACCGCCAGATTGGCTGTCTCGTTGATGTCCTGCACCAGCGTCTGCATCTCGCCCTGGGCCGCGCTGAGCAGCGAATTGCGCTCGCTGAAGGCCGCTCCGACCTGATAGGCCCGCAGGCCCACGCTGAACAGCCCCGACCGCTCTTCCCACTCCACGTAGCCCTGCTGGCGCAGCGTTTCGAGCAGCCGGTAGGCAGTACTGGCCGACAGCCCGGCTTTCTTGGCGATCTGGGTCAGGGTGCCCTCACGCAGTTCGGCCAGCGCCGAGAGCACCGTCAGGCCGCGTTCCAGCGTGCGGACACTGCTGGTATCGCCGCTGCGGGTCCGGCCCGACTTGAGTCTGGGCAGGCCGGATTCGGGCGGTTCGGTCAGGGTCATGAGGTGATCACGACTCAGGCGAGTTGCTGGTAGCCGGGCAGCGTCAGGAAGTCCATCAGGGGCTGCTCGGTGGCCGTGCGCTTGAAGAGGGTGGCGGCGTCGGCAAATTCTGCGCCCAGTTTGGCGGTTTCGTCGGCGTACAGCTCGTCGAACAGGCCCTGGTCCAGCACGCGCCCGTCTGCCAGTTTGACGCCGTTGTGCAGCCACTGCCACAGCTGAGCGCGGGAAATCTCGGCGGTGGCGGCGTCTTCCATCAGGTTGTGAATCGGCACCGCGCCGCTGCCGCG
>JAGLBK010000205.1:0-233 GCA_018260275.1 Deinococcus sp. | reverse complement strand
CCAGGCCGCCAGGTACTGAATCCCCACGCTGATGTTGGTCCGCACGCCCTGTTCGGTCACTTCGCCCTCGGGCGGGGTCAGCAGGTCGCTGGCCGTGACCTGAAAGTCCTTCTGCTTGTCCGAGTCGATCTGGTTAGGCGCGGGCATGATCCGGTCGAAGACTTCCGTGGCGAGCTGCACCATGCCGGGGTGAGCGACCCAGGTGCCGTCGTGGCCGTTGTTGGCCTCGCGCT
>JAGLBK010000204.1 GCA_018260275.1 Deinococcus sp. | reverse complement strand
CACCAGCAGTTTCGTGCTGTGCCGCGCCACCCAGAACAGTTCCGTGGGCTTTCCGGTGGACCTCAGCTGTGACGCCAAACCCAACACGGTGCTGTACCGGGGCGGGCAGATCATCCGCCGCGTCACGATCAACCTGCCAGGCAACGCGGCGGCGGGTAATACAGCGGCGGGCAACCGGGGCGGCAACTCGGCCCAGGCCCAGATCAGCGAACTGGTGCAGGACACGGTCCTCGACCTGACCAGCCGGGGCGTTCCCGCCGACTACATCGACAATCAGGGGCTGGATGTCACGGAATTCGCCAGCCTGCTCGCCAAACTCAGCGGGCGCAGCGGGCCGGTGGTGGTCGGTCTGGCCGCCCGTGACGACGTGAAACCGGCCTCGCGGGTCGATCTGTACGCCGTACTGCCCTAGAACAGTTGACATAAGAACGCTTTATCGTTCTTGACCCTCGCCCATTGGGCTGAGTGGTGCCGAAATCTTACTCAGTTATCCTCCCTTACCTCGCGCTCTGCGAGTCCCAGCCTCTCGCGATGCGAGCTGTACCAGTCCCCCGCAAGGGTGGAAGGGCCAAAAACCTCGCATTCATCGGGCGAACCACTTGCCGAAACTGCACCGCCCTGAATCATAAGAGACTTTTCGGCCTCACTCAGCGTCCCTTGTCGGACTTGCAATGCCGCGCAGCAGAAAAGCTCCGCAGGAGCGGGGGCCACAGAGCAACTTCTTTTTGTCAAATGTTCCAGCAAGCCCCCCCGACGTGACCGGGCTGCATGAGTGGCGCATCACCATAGCCCTCATGCTGCGCCGCTAAACTCCGGGTATATGCGAGCCATTGCCCGGCCCCGGCCCCTCTTTCGCTGGACCACCGCCAGCGTCCTGAGTACCCTGCTGCTGGTCGGATGCGGCGCGACGACCAATTCCAGCACCGACTCTTCTATGTCAGCCACGGCGTTGACCGATCCCATCACCTTCCAGACGACTACCATGCCCGTCGCTTACCTCGGCGAAGCTTTTAGCTCCACTATCGCCGTGCTGGGCGGGGTCGGGCCGTACAGCTACCGCGTGGTTGCGGGCAGCCTGCCGCCGGGTATCCGGCTGTCGGGAACCAGTCTGTCGGGCACGCCGACCACCGCCGGGGCCTACCAGTTCACCGTCGAGGCCAGCGACGCCAACCTCAGCACCCGCATCAAGCAGTACACCCTGAACGTAAACGACCTGCCCCCGCTTTCGCTGGAACCGGAACTGCCTAGCGGACAGGTGCGCGGCGAAACCCGCGTGCCTATCCGGATTAAGGCGGCCCGTAAGGTGCGGGCGACCCGGCTAGTGTGGGACCTCGGCAAGGACGTGAAGGTCACGCGGGTACAGGCCACTGACCCCGGCAACGCCGTGATCTGGAGCCAAGACGGTCAGGTCGTGACAGTGGACCTCGGCTTCAAGACCATTCCGCGCTCGGATACCCGCGTGGCCCTGCTGACCGTCAAGCCGGGCCAGCCCGCCACCCTGAGCAGCACCAACTTCTGGTTCGAGTCACGCGACGGCCAGGGCAAGTTGCTAAGCGGCAAAAAGCGGCCTGTACCCGAACCTCTCAAACCCATTCCCCCGGCCACCACACCGCTTCCCACCGATCAATCCGCGCCCGTGCCCCCCAACTCCGGCACGCCTGCTACCGGCACAAGTTCGGCCACGCCTGCCACGGCCTCCCCTGCTACTGGATCCCCTGCTACTGGATCCCCTTCTACTGGCTCCCCTGCTACGGCCTCTCCTCCCTCCGGCGCTCCTTCCACTACTACCCCTTCTACGACTACTCAGCCAGGGGCGACTCCTCTGCCTGCCACCCTACCTGCGACGCCCGCGCCCAACCCGAACAGCGGAGGGATAGTCAAATGAAGGCGCTGATTTTTCTTGCCCTGCTGACGCTGGGAACAGTGCAGGCCCTAACCACGCTGCCGCTGAGCCTGAGTGAACAGGCCAGACGCGCCCAGGTCATCGTGCGGGCCACCGTAGGGCAGCCAACCAACGAAAAGGAGGGAGACATTCCTTATATGGCTTATCCGCTGACCGTTTCGGAAACCATTCTAGGCGACCTCGGCAGCCTGCCGCAGCTGAACAGTAAACCTGCCCTCTATTTCCTTCAGGGGGCCAGCGACCTGCCCGCCGTCTCACAGGGTCAGGAGGCTATTTTCCTGCTGTACACCGGCAAGATGGACAGCCCGGTCGTTGGGTACAACCAGGGCTTTTATCCGCTTAGTGGGGGTAAGGTCACGGCAGGCGACCTCACCAATCCAGTCAAACTCCGCGACGCCATCCGGGCCGCGCGGGGGACCAAATGACGCGCAGGCTCTGGCGGGCGCTGACCCTGGCCGTGCTACTGGGGGGCATTTCCTCTGGCACAGTGCAGGCCGCCACCATCAAATTGCGGCCTCAGGGCGACGCGATGATGCGGGCCGTTCAGGCGGCCCTAGCCCAGATTTCGACCAGAGACGTGCCGATGATCCTCGACGCGACCAGCGGTACGACCCTCACGGTTGGCGGGGTGGGGGCCAGCAATGCGCCCTTTAACCCCGATGTGGTGGCCCGTGTGGTGCAGGTCGGGGGCGAGCGGCGCATCGAGTTCAACCCGCAAAACCCCCAGGGACCCACCGGGCTGGTCGACGCCGTCAAGCAGGAACTGACGCACGAACTGAACCTCAAGGAATGGACCCCGGCAGCGGCACAGCTGCGTTTCGGTGGGGCCGACCTGAACGGCGACGGCAAAATCGATCTGGCCGACCTCGCCATTCTGATGGCGAATTACGGTGCCTCGAATCCGGCAGCGGGCGACCTGAACCAGGACCGCCGGGTAGACGACACCGATGTGCGTATCTTTACTGCCCAGTACCGGGCCAACCCCGACACGACATCTTCCGATGCGGCAGCTACTGATACGGGCACGGCAGGCGGCAGCACAACTTCAGCCACGAGCGGAGCCGCAAACACGGCCACCCCACCAGCGGGAACGAATTCAGGAAGCCCCACGCCAGCAAGCCCCGACGCGGCTATTCCAGTCCCGACGACCAGCCCCACCAATCCGGTGACGCCTGCCAGCACGTCCTCGGCGGGAACCTCTACTCCGGGAACGGCGACGGGCACACCGGCCACCAGCAGCAATTCGACGGGAACGGGCACCAACGCCCCGGCAGCCACTCCGGCTACGCCTACCAGCACCAGTACGGGCGGCACACCGGACCCCACCAAAACAGTTCCCTGAAACCGGGCAGGCACAGCCCCGGAATAAATGCTTTGCACAAACATTCTTGGGAAAAACGGCACCTGTATAGGGCCTGACCGCACCCATGAAGGGGCCTGGTCGCCCAACCTGACAAGCCCAGACAACATGGTCTTTTCAGGCAAACTACTCTAAGCTGCCCGCATGACACACCACGCGGAAAAAGGCCCCCAGGACACCATCGACCTACAGGATTTCCTGAAACTGGAGGGGCTGGTCGAAACGGGTGGCGAGGCCAAATTCCGGGTGCAAAACGGCGAAGTGAAGCTCAACGGCGAGATCGAAACACGCAGACGCAAAAAGCTTCAGCGCGGCGACTTCGTCGAATATGCCGGGCAACGGGTTCAGGTCGACTGGTGAGTTACGCCGAGGGCTTGCTGGATTTTCGTTGCCGCAAGGACGAGCACTTTGCCACGGGCCGTGGTCCTATTCCTGGGCCGGAGCTTCAGGGCTTTGCCGGGCTACATTACTTTGCCTCCGACGAAGCGTGGCAGTTTCAGGTGCCGCTGCTGCCCGCTGCCGCCGCCCAGCCGGAAGTGGCCTTACAGACCAACACCGGCGAAACGCGCTTCATGGCCCTGCTGGGACAGGTCGAAGTTCCGGTCAGCGGCACCCAGCGCAGTACCCTGAGCGTTTTTGCACCGCCCGGTGAAACGCACCCTGCACGGGTTTTTATTCCCTTCCGGGACGCCACCAGCGGGCGCGAAACCTACGGAGCGGGCCGCTACCTTGACGCTCCGGTGGACTACGGCGCTCAGGGACCGCAGGTCACACTGGATTTCAATCTGGCCTATCACCCCTACTGCGCCTATTCGGAGGGCTGGACCTGTCCACTCCCACCCGCCGAGAACGTGTTGCCATTCGCTGTCGAAGCGGGTGAACGCCTGCCCTGAGCGGACCAGATCAGCGGGCCAGCACAGCGTATTTAAGATCGGTATACCCGGCGGCGTGCAGCGCTTCCCGGCAGGCCAGTAGGGTTTCTCCAGTGGTCAGCACATCGTCCAGCAGCAGCAGGGTGCCGCCAGGAAGCGCCTGGCCGATCCCAAAGGCCTCTTGCAGGTTGGCGGCCCGCTCGGCGACCTGCTGTTTGGCCTGCTGCGCCGTGTCCCGGTGCCGCCTGAGGCCCGCCGGATAACAGGGCACCCCACGGGCCTCGGCCACTGCCTGCGCGAGCAGAGCCGCCTGGTTGTAGCCGCGCTCACGTTCACGGCGGGGATGCAGCGGCACCGGGACCACACCAGCGATCGGCCAGTCGGCGGGTAAACCGGCGGCCAGCGCCTGACCCAGCGGGCGGGCCAGCTCACGAGCGCCGCTGTATTTCAGGGCGCGGATACTGCGCCGAACGACCCCCCGGTAGGGTCCGAGCGACACCAGATGGGGCGCGGCCTG
>JAGLBK010000203.1 GCA_018260275.1 Deinococcus sp. | reverse complement strand
GGCGACTTCCGCTTCGGGGTGCACCAGCCCGTGCATGGCACACGGCGCGACCCCCACCGGAAAGGCCAGCGGCACGCCCAGAACGGTGGTGCTGGTGTCGATGTGGGCCACGTCCACCAGCATGCGCGGGCGCAGTCGCAGTGCCGCGTAGCCGTCACGGTTGGCCCGCAGCGTCACTTCGTCGTTGGCGCCGCCCCGGTAATAGGCAAACGCCGCCGGAGACAGAACCTCGGCGGCGGCGGCTTCCATTTCTCTCAGATTGAGCAGCTTGGACAGGTCAGCAGACATGCTTTCTATTGTGTCAGATGCGGCGTGGCCCCGGCCCTGTTTTTAACCAGCTTTTTAACCTGGCCCCGTTCTCAACCTTCCCGCAGCGTTTCCTGGAGCGCCTGCCCCAGCTGCTGCACGCCCCCGCGCAGGTCGTCCTCGGCGTAGTAGGCGAAGCACAGCCGCAGCTGGCCGCGCTGCCCCCCGTCCGGGCTGAATTTGGGGCCGGGCTGGTAGCGCACGCCGTTGGCGACGGCCCTGTCCAGCAGCACCACGCTGTCCACGCCGTCCGGCAGGGTGACCCAGATGAAATACCCGCCACTGGGCCGCTGAAACCTGATACCGAGAGACCGCAGCTCGTCTAGCGCGTCTCCGAGGGCAGCGGCTCGGCCACGGAAGGTGTCGCGCAGGCCCTGGATGTAGCCCGGCAGCAAATCCAGCTCGAACATGCTGCGAATCAGTGCCCCTCCCAGCGGACTGAACCCGCCCCCACTGGCGATCATGCCGTTGGCGATCAGGCACGAGAGCAACTCCGGCGCAGCGTGAATCCAGCCCAGGCGCGAACCGGGGGCCAGAATCTTGGAAAAACTGCCCAGGCTCAGCACTTTGCCCGTGTTCACGTGCGCCGCGAAACTGTGCGGCGGCGTGCCCGTGAAGGTCAACAGGTGGTAGACCTCGTCGGCCAGCACGAAGAAGTCGTGTTGCTGTGCCAACTCGGCCAGCCGGGTGCGCTGCGCCTGCGGCATGGTCGTGCCCGTCGGGTTCTGGTGGGTCGGAATGGTGTAGACCAGCCGGGGCCTGTGCTGGCGCACCAGGGCTTCCAGCGCGTCCAGGTTCATGCCGTGGTCGCCCACTGGCACCGGAACGACCTTGAGACCGTGGTCGCGGAAGATGTTCAGCGACAAGAAATAGGTCGGATCCTCGACCAAAATGGTGTCTCCGGGCTGGCTGAGCGCCGCGCAGCACAGGTCGAGCGCCTGCGAGATGCCGCCCGAGATCATCAGTTCCCCGGTGGGCACAGGCAGGGCGTACTCGCGGCTCAGGAACTGTGCAAGTTCGGTAAGCAAAAAGCCGTCGCCAAGTTCAGTGCCGTATTGCAGGAAACTGGCGTCGCCCTGGGCGAAGCGGTGCGCGGCGGCGCTTTCCAGTTCACGCAGCGGCAGCAGCCAGGGGCTAGGGTGGCCGATGCCGAGTTCGGTCACGCCCTCGGCCAGGGTGGTCTGGGCCGTTTTCAGGGTCACAGTTTTTAGGGTCACAGTTGGCCCGCCTGCTGCTTAGCTTGCGCTTTAGCTAGGGCCAGCAGCGTGATCAGCTCGAAAGCGACGGTGGCGGCCAGCAGCGCCGTTACCTCGGCGTGGTCGTAGGCGGGCAGCACCTCAACTACGTCACAGCCGACAAATTTCAGGGGGCCGCCGGGCAACTGCCCTAGCGCCCGCAGGTAGTCCAGCGCCTGTCGGCTGCTTGGGCCGCCGATTTCGGAGGTGCCGGTGCCAGGAGCAAAGGCCGGGTCCACGAAGTCCACGTCGAAGGTGATGAACACGGGCCGGTCGCCCACCCGCTCGCGGATTTTCCGGGCCAGCTGCTCGGGGCTGTACTGCGGCAACTCGTAGCCGTCGATCACCTCGAAACCCAGGTTACGCGCCACGTCCAGGTCCTCGGGGTCGTACAGCGGCCCGCGCATCCCGATCTGGATACTGTGGTGCGGGTCCAGAAGGCCTTCCTCGGTGGCGCGTTTAAAAGGCGTGCCGTGGTTGTACTTGAAGTCGAAATAGCTGTCCCAGGTGTCGCTGTGCGAGTCGAAGTGCACCAGTGCCAGTGGGCCGTGAACTTTCGACACCGCCCGCAGGTGCGCCAGCGTCACGCTGTGGTCGCCGCCCAGCAGCACGGGGGTCACGCCCGCCAGCACGATGGGCGTCAGGGCGGCCACGATCCGTCTGTACGATTCTTCGATCTGGCCGGGCACGGTGGGCAAGTCGCCGTAATCCACGCCTGACAGGTGGTCGTACACGCGGATTTTCTGCGCGGCGTTGAAGGGGCGCTGCAACGCCGAGGCATTGCGGATCGCCGCCGGGCCGAAGCGGGCGCCCACGCGGTACGACGCCCCGGTGTCGAAAGGCGTACCGATGACGGCAAAGTCCACACCTTCCAGATCGGTAACGTACGGCAGGCGCATGAAAGTGCGAATTCCGGTAAAGCGGGGGGTCTCAAAGGAGTCGGCAGGTTCGTAGTGGGGCATGGGGCCTCCGGCACAGTGCAGGGAACTTGGAGAAACGGGTGTTCGCGCGAACTCTGTCTTAGAGCAGTTTGCATAAAAAGGCCACGTCGTTTGTGGCTTTTTATGCCGAGCGGGCGGGCAGGCCCCTTCATGGGTGCCGTTTTGCACAAGACAGCGAGTGACTTTGAATGAGCAGCTGGAATAATGGAGCGGTCAGGCTTGCTCAAGCGAGTCCGTTCTGACCAAGAAGCCGTTTGGGGTGGGGTTCCACAAATGGCGTAATTATGCAAGCTGCTCTAGAGTCGGGAAGCGGATCAGTGGTGCGAAACCCGTTGCAGGAACGACTTGAGCCGCTCCAGGCGCGGGTTGCCGAAAAATTCGGCGGGCGGGGCGTCTTCGAGCAACTGGCCTTTGTCCATAAAGATCACGCGGTCGGCCACGTCGCGGGCAAAGCCCATCTCGTGTGTGACCACGATCATGGTCATGCCGCCCCCGGCGAGGTCGCGCATCACGTCCAGCACCTCGCCGACCATCTCGGGGTCGAGGGCGGAAGTCGGTTCGTCGAACAGCATGATCTTGGGTTCCATCGCCAGGGCGCGGGCAATCGCTACACGCTGCTGTTGCCCACCCGACAGCTGGGACGCCTGCTTCTGGGCCTGTTCCTCGATGCCTACGCGGCGCAGCAGGGTCATGGCACGTTCCTCGGCGGCGCTCTCGCTCAGGCCGCGCAGCTTGATGGGGGCCAGCATCACGTTCCGCAGCACCGACATATGCGGAAACAGGTTGAACTGCTGAAACACCATGCCGACCTCGCGCCGTACGGGTTCCAGCTTCTTGAGGGTGCTCAGGCGGTGGCCGTCCACGACGATCTCGCCCTTCTGGAACTCCTCCAGGCGGTTGATACAGCGGATCAGGGTGCTTTTGCCGCTGCCCGAAGGCCCCAGCACGACCACCTTCTGTCCGGCTTCGATATTCAGGTTCACGTCGGTCAGCACCTGATGCGTGCCGAACCACTTGCTGACCTGCTGCATCTGGATGATCGGATTGTTGCTTACTTGGGTCATGCTTGCCCCCGGAAAAATGAAATTCTCTTGTTGTGGCCCTTAGACGGATTCCGATTGATTCGGTGCAGTTCCGGATCAATCCGAGCGGACGCGAGTAGGAACAGATATAGGTTTCGCGGTATGGAGCCGCAGGCGGTGCTTTCCCGACTGTGGCGGAATTCAGCGGAACCGTATTAGACAGCTGGACTCTTTTAGACGGTCAGACTGTTTGACCGTGCCCTGGCACTCACGGATGCGGGCTGGTGACCCAGATCACGCGGGTGGTGTGTGGGCCAGGGTTGCGCCAATTGTGCGGAATGCGGCTGGACATGGTCATGCTGTCGCCCTCGTGCAAAAAGTAGTGCGCGTCCTCGATGATGAACTCCAGTTCGCCTTCCAGCACGGTCACGAAGGTCAGGTCGGCGTCGAGGGTATACAGCTCCTCACCGCCGTGCCCACCAGGGTGGATGGTCGAATGCAGCACCATCACCTCGCCGCCCAGACCCTGCGAAAGCAGCCGCTCCTCGACCCCCACGCCGCCGAAATTGACCCGCTCGGCCTCGTGCCCGCGCACCAGGTTGGCATTGGGCGGGTCAAACAGTGCGCCGGGGCGAATGCCCAGCGCCTCACACACCTTGAGCAGATTGGCGACGCTGGCACTGGTCAGGTCGCGTTCCATGCGGCTTAAAAACGATTTGTCCAGCCCCGTGAGCTTGACCAGCCCGTCCAGCGTCAGGCCCTTGGCTTTGCGGGCAGCCCGCAGGCGCGGCCCGATGCGCGGCGCGGCCCCGGCCAGTTCCCCCAGCCCAGGACCATGCCGCTGTACGGGGAAATTCAGACTCATCTCAGCCGACCTTCCAGCGGCGCTCGATGCGGGCCGCGATGATGCTCATGGGAATGGTCATGCACAGGTACAGAAAGCCGACCGCCAGGTACATCTCGAAGGGCTTGTAGGTGCGCGAGGTGATCATCTGGCCCACGCGCACCAGTTCCACGATCATGATGGTCGAGAGCAGCGAACTGTTTTTCAGGAGGGTGGTCGCCTCGTTCAGCAGCGGCGGAATCACGCGCCGGAACGCCTGCGGCAAGACGATGTAGCGCAGGGTGTCGGTCGGCGTGAAGCCCAGGCTCAGGCTGGCCTCGGTCTGGCCCCGCGCGATGCTCTGGATGCCGCTGCGGATGATCTCGGC
>JAGLBK010000202.1 GCA_018260275.1 Deinococcus sp. | reverse complement strand
TGGAAGTATCTACTACAATTGCCAGTTAAATGTAGGGGATAACGGGGTATCTATTAGCTGGTTTCCGGGTTATAAATATTATAACTACTAATGCAAATATCTAATCTTGAAGATATAAAATCAAAAATTTTTGAAAGTCTTTCAAACACTGGTAGCGAACAACAACTCTGGGATATTAAGACCGAAACAAGCTCTAAGGGAATAGATTCTGAAATAATTTCATCTCTACTATTTAATGAGTACGAAAAAGCCGATACTAGGCAAAAAATCATATTATCTGACTATATAATACAATTAAGGGGAGAAAAGGATATTGATTTCCTTAATAATAAACTTCAATCAGAAGTTTCCCCAGAAGTAAAGGGGCACATAGCATGGCTACTCAGCAATAAGGGAAGTAAATCTTCATCAAAAGCTTTATTAAACATCTTGCTACAAGATGAAGATGAAGATATAAGGTCAATAGCCTTAAGTGGATTAGATTTAAGTGATACCTTAACAATATCAATAATAAAGTATATCTGTCTACATGACGATTCACTAATAATACAAAGCCAATGTAGAAGTATAATAGTCAGTGAGAACCTATAAACCATAAATCTCACTCCCCTAAACCATACCCCCGTTCCCGCTCTTGTCGCCTCTCGCGGGCGCTCTTAAAATCCTCCGGGTCTAGCTCCAGCGGTTTTCCGCTGGGGTGTTTTTGTTGCTGCTGGTCGTTGTCTCGGTCATGGGTCAGGCCCAGTTCCCGACCTAGCTGCTGCTCTAACTGGTACGCCTGATGCTGGAAGTGAATCAGGTCGCCTTCAGCACCCCTTCTGAGGGTCGTATCTGTGCCAAAGCAAACGTGGACATGGATATTTCCCCCCTCCTGTTGATGGACGGCCACCGCGTAGATTTCGGCATCGGGTCGCCGCTCCTGCACTGCCTGGGCAACAAGCTGCGCGGCCTGCCGCTGGTCTATCTCAGCTTCGCCTGGAAGCTGGGTGGTGAAGGTCAGATGTTGTGCGCCTCTCCGGGGCCGTCCATACGCTAAAATGCCCTTGCCAGCAGGCGGGATTCATGACAATCAGGCAGCAGAGAGGTCACGCAGTATCTCAAAGGGAAACTCCCAGTGGTAGTACACCGGGAGTCCCAAAGGGGGTGATTATCTCTGTCAAAGCACTCTACGCAACGGAAGTCTAGCAGCCGCCAAAAGCGGAAGCAAGAGCGTGAGCAGGAGCGGAAGCTGCGGAAACTGGGCCTCTGGTTCGGTGTCCTCGGTGGTGCGCTGGGCCTCCTTGAGCGACTTGCGGAGATTCTCCACAAAAACCGCTGACCTATTGCCTCTCGTGTGCGCCTGACACGTCCTTTTCGTTTGTTGGCAGCCCCAGCCCAGTGCTGGGGTTTCTCTTTTGGCCTGATTTTGTAACACTAGGATAAATGCCTAGTGTTGATACCATTCTCAGCCCTACCCTTTCCGTCCAGTGGCGCGAGTATTTCTCCCTGCTGGACAGTCTGCGTTCCTTTGCGGTCTGGCAGCACGAAGAAGATGGGGAGTTGAGGCCCAATGGGGGTCAGCGCCCCCCGCGCTTCGTGGCCGCCGTCGCGGATGAGGCACGCTTTGTCCAGTTCCAGCAGCAGGCCGCAGCGGTAGCCGACCTGCGAACGAAGTGGCCCGTGCAGGTCTTTGATGAGGTCTGGGGCTGGGGGCGGGTTTCTGTCGGTGTAGGCAGCCACGCGCAGCGCCTCACGGCGGGCCTACCCGCCGACCTGGGCGAAGTCACCCGTGCCGACCACAAGCAGGTTGCTGGGGTCATCGCCGCGCTTGAAGATGCGGGGCATGGTGTCCGGGTCGCAGATGGTCGCCTCATGGTCACGCCTGGGCCTGCTGGTCTGACCATCCGCCAGGGCAGCGGGCGGGCCTTCCGCCTGCACGTCTGGTCTGAGCAGGGCCAGCCCCTCCACCACAAGCTCTCTGTCGGCGCTGTCCTCTGCCGGGGCGTCCTGCGCGGCATCGAGGACACCACAGGTCGGCCCCGCAAACAGCGGGCCGACGCCCTGAAACTCCTCGCGGCCTGGAATGGGGTGGGGTTCTATGGCCTGCCCTGATGGTGGGGGCCTGGAATCTGGGCGCTCAGGCGGGGAATGGAGGGATTGGGGGGCTAACCGTGTTACGCGGTTAAAGAGGCTGCTTTTTAATACTAGAATAATATCCTAGTGATTCCCCCTTGCCTTTTATTTTGGTTTTTGCCGTACCAGCCGCCTGTTTCCTGAATCATTCCGGTTTCTTCCGGTACTTCTGCAAGATGCTCTCTCGCGCCTCCTCGCTGGTGATTTTGCCGTCTGCAATGGCGTAAAGCAGTTCCATTGCCTCCGCATCAAGGGGCAACCCGTCCATTGTGCTGCTGTGGGCCACTGACCTCACCATCCGGCGGCGTTTTTCGCGTTCCTCAGACATTCCATCCCCCTTTATGCTGACCATCAGTAGCCCCAGTCCTGGCCCCGTTCATGCTGTTTTTTGGGCCTCTGCTGCTCCCCGCCTTCGGCCTCGCGGCCCCCGGCGCTGCTACTCTTGCCCGCCTTGCCTTCGTTCTGGTCGTCCCGCTGAGCTTTCAACTGGGCCTGTTCCTGCTGCTGAACGTCGGGCTTGAGGTCGCGCAGGTCAAGGTTTGGCGGCTCGGTACGCGGCTGGCGGGCCTCCTGCAAGCGGGCTTCCCGCTGGGCCTCGGCCTGCTGGCGCTGCTGCTCGGCCTCGCGTTGCTGCTGGGTCATCTGCAAGGTGATTTGCTGCCTCAGATGCTGCTCCATGTCGTAAGAGACATGCCGGAAGGCGGGTAGGTCGTCATGTCTCAGCGTCGTATTCGTCCCCATTGCGACGTGAACATGAATGTTCCCGTCCTCCCCCTGCTGATGCAGCGCCATTGCATAAATCTCGGCATCTGGTCGCCGCGCCTGGATAGCCTCGCCTAGCATCCGCATGGTGCTTTCCACCTGCTGCTCCTGTAAGTCCTGATTCCCCTGAATCTGGGTAGTGAAGGCTATGTGGTGCTGATACTTCGTTTCTGTCTGGTCTATGGTCATCAGAGCCATATCCCTGTTGATGTCCTCTAGTTCCCCATCTCTGTATTCCCAGAGCTGGGTTTTTTCCTTCTCATCCATATATTTAACACTGCTGGCTATCCGGGGCTTACCGTTGTTCGCTGTCTTGGTGTAGGACTTCCCACTTCGGTCTGGGATATGTCGTACCACTCGCTGACCTGCTCCCATACGCCCCATGCTCAGCGTCCCCTTATGACGTTAATAAACTTATCCGCCAGTCCTTTGCCCTGCTTCTCCTCAAGTCCCTTAAGAGTTTCCATGAATTTCTCGGCGGCTTTGGTATCGGCTTTGGCGGCGTGTTCCTCAAGAACTCGGATACGCTGCATGGTCTTTTCTGAGGCTTCCACTAGCTTCTTCTGATTTTCCACCAGTAAGGCAACCTGCTGGGTTAGCTGCTGAACATCTGCTAAGGCTCTGGCTACCTCCTCATTGGATTCTCTGACTTGCAACAGTAAGCCGGGGTCATCTTGGGCGATATTTTCAGAAAGCAGTTTTATGGCCTCCCTGATTGCTGGGCTGGGGGTCTTGAGAATATGAACCGCGTAAGCCCACGCCTGCTCGTTGTACTTGTCGGCCTCATCAGTCTTGAGAAGGGCCTGTAAGGTAATCCGGGCCACCTGCCTTGTGGCTATGCTCTCAAGTGCTGTCCGTGCCAGTAGCGCCCGGATACGGTTTCCATGATTGACCATTTCAGTATGAACAGTTTCCACTACGGCATTTTTAAGAATGTCTGAGGCTAATATCCCCTGTTCTTCAAAAACATATCTCTCAAGGATATTCCCGCAAAGGGTCGCTAACTTCGTGCCGTTATTGTCGGCTATCTGCTGAAGCTGCTCGGCGTGGTGAGCGGCAAGTGTGACCATGACTTTTTTAGGGGCTGCTTTAGGTCGTCCTGTTGGCTGAGGCATGGTCATAAGATAGGCGATAAAAGCCGGAAGGGGTTAGGTTTGGGTACATGCTGTGGTTTTTCCCCTCAGAAACGTAGTTTCTGGGGCAAGATGCACTTTAGTGCTAATCTTGCGTAACTGCACCCCCTCCCCTGCCACTTGACCGCCCATCTGCCAAAAAAATAGGGACGGTTTCCGCCCCTGACCATCTCTGATTTTTGCCCTGCTTTTGCGTTTGCTGTTAGGTTACTGGGGGTTCGTTTCTCCCGTTTCCACTGCTCCGGTTGCAGCTCCCCTACTGTTGACCTTCTCCGCTTCTGCTTTGGCCTTAGTCCGACGCTTTCTGCTGGGCTTCTTCTGTTGCTGGATGAGTGTCATAAGGTCGGCATCTGAAAGCGTCTGTATCTGCTCCACCGTAAAGCCCTTCGCTGCTGGCTTCGTCTGCCCCTCAATCCACTGGATTACCTGTCCGGCTGTCTCATCCGTAAAAGCGTAGTCCTGCACCTGCCGGGGCTGTCCCTTCGTTCCTTGGATTTCAAACCTCGTGAGCAGCTTTAGGGCTGGTATCCGTCCCGCTTTCACTTCCCTCTGAAACAGGGTGTACAAGCGGCGCTGTGTGGTCGGCTCTTGGCTGGTGATGTGCTTTGAAAATTGTTGCATGTGGTCAGAGTAGCAAAACCGCCTTAACCGGGTGTCTAGTCTGGCAACCAAGCAGCACCACCACCCCAACGCCCCCTGCACTCAGATTCTGGGCC
>JAGLBK010000201.1 GCA_018260275.1 Deinococcus sp. | reverse complement strand
CCGACGACGTCATCTGGAGTGGGAACGAAAAGGACGGCTTCTATTCCTCACACCGGGTGTCGAGCGTGGGCACTCACACCGGCTACTCCGTTTACGGGCCGCCCACCGGGCGCAAGGTCTGGCGCTGGGGTATTGCCGACTGTTTCGTGGTCGAAAACAAGATCGTCGAGGAGTGGCTCACCCATGATGGCGTCACGATCTTGCGGCAGATGGGCTACGATCCGGTGGCACTGGCGCGGCGGACGGTGCTGCCCCCGACCCGCTGGACGCATGGCGAGATCGACCGCCTGCCCACAGGACAGCAGGCCCCGACGTTCCTGAAGGTACCGGACGGCGACGCTGACCCCGAGGGTTTTATCGCCGCCATCATGACGAATATGTGGAACGCCCGCCTGATCAACATGGTCCGCGAGCATTACATTCCCGGTCACGTCGCGTTCGTTCCCGATTCCCGCAAACTTTATGGGCATGGCGATTACGAGAACTTCATCATCACCATGCTGGCCTGCTTCCCTGATATGGCACTCACGATCGATCACCAGTGTCTCCTGGGGACGGCCGAGCGCGGCTACCGGGTCGCCACCCGCTTTACGTTGCAAGGCACGCACGAGGGGTACGGTCCCTACGGCCCACCGACCGGGCGGCGCATCTTCCTGATCGGCCTCAGCCACCACTATGTCAGGAACGGCAAAGTGACCCAGGAATGGACCATGTTCGACGAATTTGCCCTCCTGAAACAGCTGTATGGACAGTGGGCAGAAACCTGAAGTGGGCAGAGACATGAATTCGAGCGGAGGTCAGGTCGAGCGGTCCGCCGACGCCGGAAGCGCCGCCGCTTTCGCGGTCGACCTGGCAAGCCGCATCTGGGAAGAAAAGGCCATCGGGCTAATTTACAGCCGCTACGTCCACACGGTTTCCCGGCATGAGAGCAGCGAAGAAGTCTACGGACGGGAACAGGTCATCGCGGCGACCATCCGTACTCTGGCCGCCTTTCCCGACCTGCGTCTCTTCGGACACGAGGTGATCTGCTCCGGCGACCAGGCCGGGGGCTTCCTGGTGTCTCACCGCATGACCCGCAGCGGACATCATCTGGGGCACGGTGACTATGGCCCCCCCACCGGCAGGCGCATCAACCAACGCCTGATCGTCCAGCAGCTCATTCGTGATGGCCGGGTGCTGGAAGAGTGGAGCGTTCAGGATGAGACGGCGCTGCTGGCTCAGCTCGGCCTGGACCCGCTGGAGACGGCGCGTCACCGGGCGCAGCAGGGGGCAGAACGTGGTTCGTCGCCTCTGGGCCACGCCCTGAGCGAGGTGCCGCGCCTGCCTGGTCAGCTGCCCCCACGTCTGCCGCCGGACGCCGGGGCCACCGGCCCTGAAGGGCTGCCGGGCCTGCTGTACGAACTGGTCTGGAATGCCCGGATGCTGAACAGACTGGGCGACCTTTACACGCCTGACGCCGTGATTCAGGTGCCGGGCGGGCAAAGACTCGCGGGGCCGGCGAGGCTGGCCGCCTACATCCTGCAACTGCTCGCCGCCTTCCCTGACGGGGCCATACAACTGGACGCCCTTGTCTGGCACAGCGACGAAACCCTGGCAAACAAGGTGGCGGCCCGCTGGACCTTTCAGGGCACCCACCGGGGAGCGGGGGTCTACGGACCACCGACCGGAAAGCGTGTGCGGGTCATCGGAATCAGCCACTTCGAGCTCAGGGGCGGGCAGATCAGCCGCGAGTACATGATCTGGGACGAACTGGCCCTTCTGGAGCAGCTTGTCCGGCCCGTACCGACCCCTCTAAACCTCTCTAACTGAACCACAAGGAGCCTCTATGGAATACATCAAAAAAGCTCAGCCCCAGCCCGCCGCCGTTTCACAGGAAATCCGCGATACCGTTTCCCAGATCATCTCGGATGTCGAGCGCGAAGGCGAAGCGGCGGTGCGGCGCTACAGCGAGAAATTCGACGGGTATTGCCCGCCTTCACTGCGGCTGTCTGAAAAGGACATTGCCGCCACGCTGGCGGGAATCGACGAAGAAGTCACCAGGGCCATGGATTTCAGCATCACGCAGGTCAAGCACTTTGCCGAGTTGCAGCGCCGGACGCTGGTGGATTTCGAGGAAGAAACGCTGCCCGGCGTGACTATCGGCCAGAAGCAGGTACCGGTGAGCGCGGTGGGAGCTTACATTCCCGGCGGGCGCTACCCGATCCTGACTGCGCCGGTGATGACGATCGGCGTGCCCAAAGTGGCGGGCGTCGAGCGCGTGGTGGCCTGCGCCCCGATTCAGCGGGGCACCCGGCAGGTCAATCCCTTGCAGCTCTACGGCATGGTTCAGAGCGGGGCCGACGAGATCTACGCCATCGGCGGCGCACAGGCGATGGCCGCTATGGCCTTTGGGCTGGGCGGCGACCCTGGGCTGGAAGCGGTGGACATGATCGTGGGCGCAGGCAACGCTTACGTGGCCGAGGCCAAGCGCCAGCTGTTCGGCGTGGTGGGCATCGACCTGCTGGCTGGACCCACCGAAATCCTGATCCTGGCCGACGAATCGGCTAATCCTGAAGCGGTCGCGGCCGATCTGCTGGGACAGGCCGAGCACGGCACCAATTCGCAGTCGGTGCTGATCACCACGTCCCGCGCCCTGGCCGACGAGGTTCAAAAGGCCATCGACCGTCAGCTGCCCACCCTGGCGACCGCAGACGCGGCGGGCGTGTCCTGGCGGGAACTGGGCGAGATCATCCTGGTCGAAAACGACGAGGAAATGGTCAAGGTCTCCGATCAGGTGGCCTCCGAGCATCTGGAAGTGCTGACCCGCGACCCCGACTGGTATCTCGCGCGGCTCAAGAATTACGGCTCGCTGTTCCTGGGCCACAACGCGACGGTGGCCTACGGCGATAAGGGGATCGGCACCAACCACGTGCTGCCCACCAGCCGCGCCGCGAAATACACCGGTGGCCTCTCGGTTGGCAAATTCATCAAGACCCTGACCTGGCAGCGCGTGAGTGACGCGGCCAATGCGACAGTCGCCCCCCATTTCATCAAGGTGGCCGACACCGAGGGAATGGTCGCCCACGCCGCCAGCATGCGCCTGCGCCTGCCGTCCTGACTGGTGACATGACATGGCTTCGCTCTCCTCTCGCCCTGCCCAGGCTGGCCCAGACTGGAACACCGCGTGACTGATACGGCACTCGCTTTTCAGTCTATTGCCGGAACCGGGGCGCTGTACCGCTCGGGTCAGCTCTCGCCGGTCGAGCTGACCCAGCTGTACCTGCAAAGGATCGAAACGCTGAATCCGGCGCTGAACGCCTTTATCACCGTCACCCCCGAACTGGCCCTGAGCCAGGCCCGGCAGGCCGAAGCAGAGTTGCGCTCGGGAGAAGACCGTGGTCCGCTGCACGGCATTCCTATTGCCGTCAAGGACCTCATCGATACCGCAGGAGTGCCCACCACCTGCGCCTCACGCATTCTGCGGGAACACGTACCGGCCATGGACGCCGCGCTGGTCCAGCACCTGCGGGCCGCTGGGGCCATCATCCTGGGCAAGACCAACATGTCCGAGTTTGCGATGGGCGTGGCACACCCGGATTACGGCCAGGTCAATAATCCCTGGGACCAGGGGCGCACGGCGGGGGCGTCCAGTGGCGGGTCGGCGGCGGCGGTGGCAGCCGGGCTGTGCAGCGCCGCCGTCGGGAGCGACACTGGCGGCTCCATCCGTATTCCGGCCAGTTACTGCGGGCTGGCCGGACTCAAACCGACGGCTGGTCTGGTCAGCCTGCAAGGGGTCTTTCCGCTGGCCCCCTCGCTGGACCACGCCGGACCCCTGGCCCGCAGCAGCGCAGACGCCGCCCTTTTGCTGGGAGGACTGACCGGGCGCCCCGTTGACTCTGCCGCTCTACCGTCACTGAAGGGCTGCCGCTTCGGCGTTTTACCGTCGCCCGGCCAGGTCGTGCGCCCGGAAGTGCAGACCGTTTTCGAGGAAGCCTGTGAGGTGTTACGTTCGGCGGGCGCACAGCTGCTCGAAGTAAGTCTGGCGGAGCAGACCGGGATCGACGCGGCGCTGTTCCATACGCTTCTGCCGGAAGCCGCGGTGGTCCATGACCGCTGGTTGCAGGAGCGCCCCGGCGACTACGCCCCACTGACCTTGCAGCAGCTTGAGCCTGGCGCAAGCATCCCGGCGACGGCTTATGTCAGGGCGCAGCACTACCGCCAGGAACTCCGGAACATCTCTGCCGCGGCGCTCACTCAGGTAGACGCCCTGATCTCGCCGACCGTGCCTTTCCTGGCTCCCCGGACCGACCCCGTATGGCATAGCCCGGAAGGAGAGACCGAAGGCTACTTTACCGTGCTGCATAACCTGACCGGTTTTCCAGCGCTGTCGGTTTGCGCGGGCTGTGTCGGCGACCTCCCGGTCGGACTGCAGGTGACGACCGCGCCGCATACCGACTTTGCCTGTCTGGCGCTGGGCAGAGCTATTGAAGCTCACTTGCAAATGTCCCGCGTCCCAGGCTGACAACAATGACTAAAGCCAAAAGACCGCCACTCAACCCTTTAATCAACTTCCATCTCAAAAGTTAACAAAATTGTTATTTTAAAGAGGAAAAATCATACTGAATCAGAGATAAGTATAGACATACCAGATCTATATCTAAGAGCAACATCCTAGACTTATAAACCTCGAGTGCTAGGGGATCAGAGACCTCCGAAGAAGAGAGCGAGATTATGGGCTGCAATCTTCCGGCAGACAT
>JAGLBK010000200.1 GCA_018260275.1 Deinococcus sp. | reverse complement strand
TCTTGCCCACGCCGCTCGGCCCCACGAACAGAAAACTGGCCGCCACACGGGTGCGCCCGCCCAGGCCCACGCGGGCGCGGCGCAGCGCACTGGCGAGGGCCTTTACCGCGTCGGGCTGGCCGTAGACCTGCTCGCCCAGAGACTGTTCGAGGTCGCCGAGCTGCGCCGCCGTTTCCTCGGAATAGATGCCGCCCATGCTGTTGATCACGGCTTCCATGTCCTCACGGGTAATGATCGGGTCGCCCTCGGCGTCCTCGGCCACCGGCAGTCCCACCGAGAGGTTCAGACGCACGCGGCTGGAGGCTTCGTCGATCAGGTCGATGGCCTTGTCGGGAAAGTTGCGCCCCGGCAGGCTGCGCTCCCCGATGCGCACGGCGAGTTCCAGCGCCGAATCGGGAATCTTGACGCCGTGGTGTTCCTCGTACTTGGGCCGCAGACCGCGCAGAATTTCCAGCGTCTCGGCGGGGCTGGGTTCCAGCACGATAACCGGCTGAAAGCGGCGCTCGAGTGCGGCGTCTTTTTCGATATAGCGGTGATACTCGCCCGTGGTCGTCGCCCCGATAACCTGAATTTCGCCCCGGCTCAGCGCAGGCTTAAGGATATTGGCCGCGTCGAGCGTGCCTTCCGCACCGCCCGCGCCGACGATAGTGTGCAACTCGTCGATAAAGGCGATGACCTTGCTCTGGCGCAACTCCTCGATAATCTGGCGCAGGCGTTCCTCGAACTCGCCCCGGTACTTGGTGCCCGCGACCACGCCCGACAGGTCGAGGCTGACCACACGCATGTCCTGCAAATTGGGCGGCGTGCGGCCCTCGTGAATGGCGAGCGCCAGCCCTTCCACGATGGCAGTTTTGCCCACGCCGGGGTCCCCGATCAGCACCGGGTTGTTCTTGGTGCGGCGGGTCAGAATCTGGGTCACGCGGCGAATTTCCTCACTGCGCCCGATCACGGGGTCCAGTTTGCCTTCCTTGGCCCACTTGGTCAGGTCGCGGCCATATTCGTCGAGAAACGGCGTGGGAATGGCCTTGGCGGGCTTGCCACCCTGCCCCTCACCCTGCGCCAGAATGCGCCAGCGGATGGTGTCCACGTCCTTGGTCAGTTCCTGCAAAATCCGGAAAGCCACACCATCGCCCTCACGGATAATCCCCAGCAGGATGTGCTCGGTGCTGGTCACCTGTGCGCCCAGGCTGCGGGCCTCGCTGCTCGCCAGTTCCATCACGCGCCGGGCGCGGGGGGTGATGCTGGGGGCGTCGTTCAGGCGGCTGCCCTCGCCGCGCCCGATGATTTCCTCGACGCGTCGGCGCAGGCCGTCGAGCGTGGCCCCGAATTCGGTCAGGATGGTAGCCGCCGTGCCACCTTCACGCATCAGGCCCAGCAGGAGGTGCTCGGGGCCGACCATGGCGTGACCCAGGCGGTTGCCTTCCTCGCGGGCGTAGTGAAAGACCAGTCTGGCGCGGTCATCGTATCTGTTGGTCATGGAAAAACCCCCTTTGGGGTAGGCGCACCCGGCAGGGGCGCGGAGACAGGTGTGGTGGAAGAAGGTAACACGCTCAGGATAACGCGCAGGATTTGCAAAAGACCTACATAACCTTACGATTAGCGCTCAGACCGTCCAGCCCGGCGGGTTTCAAATAGCCTGTTCAAGGCACTGCGGCCCTTCAGACGCAGCGACAACCGCCAGAGTCCCTATTCAATAGCCCCTATTTGACCTGAGTGATGCCGAAAAGTCTCTCATAATACGGTTTAAATTGATTCGGATCATTCTGCGCTGGTCACACGCCCCCTCTCTGCGAGCTGTACCAGTCACCCTTCCGCCGCTTTGCGGCTCCCTCCCTCTCCCACAAGGGGCGAGGGTAAAACGGCAGGAAATCTTTTTAATTTCCAATAATTCAAGATTGGGCAACTTTGACAGACTCAGCAACTGACAAATGCAGGGTTTTTAGCTCCTCCCCCCTTGCGGGGGACTGGTACAGCTCGCACCGCGAGAGGCTGGGAGGGGGATAGCGCAAATTGCGTCTCAGTAAGCAAATTCTGTTTTATGAGCAAGATTTAGGCATCGCCTAGCCTATTTGACGGCTGTATCGTTCGGAGGAACTGTAGCGCTCGGGGGCAAAATTCCCTGGCCCAGAACCGTCAGAGCGGTGTCCAGCGGCTGGTCGCGGCCCTGTTTCATCAGCAGATCGAGGTCGGTGGGCGCGGCGATGTCCGGCGTGACGTGGTTGGGAAGCGGCTGACCGTCGCGGGTAAAGGCCCGCAGCACCGTGACGGCCAGCACCCCACCATCCGGCAGGTCATGAAAGATGACGCCGCTGTTGCCCACGCCTCTGGTCGGCAGACCGATGACCTTCACCCCCGCTTTCTGGGCATAAAAGCTGAACACCTCGGCGCACGAGGCAGTATCGCTGCCGACCAGCACGGCGGCGGGCGACTTCCAGACCCGCGCGGAGGCCGGGGCATTCAGCGTTTCGAGGAACCCCGACGGCTGGCCCAGTAGCCCGGTGTAGTTATACCCGCCGACCTTGAATTCGGTGTCGTACACGACCGGCCCGAAGACGCTGGCCGCCGCGACGCACTGGCTGAGGCTGCCCCCCGAATTGAAGCGCAGGTCCACGATCAGGGCTCTGGCTTCCTGGGTCTGGGCGTACTGCACCAGCTTCAGAAACTGGGCGGCGGAATCGGACGGCAAAAAGGACGGATAGATGATAACGGCCGTTTTGCCGTCCGGCCCCGACCACGTCAGGCTCGGTTCGTCCCGCGCCTTGAGCTGCGCCGTGGACAGGCTCAGGGGCTGATCGGGCTGCCCGGCGCGGCGCAGCACCACACTGATCGGCTGGCCCAGGCGCTCCATATTCACGAACTCGGACGGCCCAATGGGACTGTTCTGGCCGCCACGCTTGCCCGCGTCCTGCCCGGCGACCTGGGTCAGCAGGTCCAGCCGCCGCACGCCCGCCAGCGCCGCCGGACTGCCCGGCATGACCGAGCCGATCAGCAGCCCACCCTCGGCTCGCACCACCTGAAGCCCCGTGCGCGGCACCGCGAGATCCTGGGCAATCTCGCGCAGTCGCTGAGCGCCCTGGGCGTCACGCAGGGTAAGATGCGCGTCCCCGAAAGCCGTCAGCAGGTCTTTGACCACACCCCGCGCCGTATCGAAATCGCACTGGTCGCCCCTGGAGGCGCAGCGGTCTTCCAGCGTCTGGGCGTATTCGCCCGCCAGCAGACTGAAATTCTTGGTACTCCAGCCGTAGTAATCGTCGTTGATGGCGCTGGTCGCCGCGCTGTAGAACGTCGTCGCGGGGCTGGCGGCGGCCCACGACAGGGCCAGCAGCACAGCAGTCAGGGCCCCGCGCATCGTCTTCATGCTTCAACCGTACTTCACGCCGGGGCCTGACCGCATCCACCATTTGGCTGACCCCTTAAATCTGACGCAACGATTAAGGCAGCACCGTAAAACGCGGGGTCAGCCGATGAGCGTCTCCAGTACCCCGATGCCCTGCACCTCGACCTCGACCCGGTCGCCCTTTTGCAGCGGGCCGACGCCTTCGGGGGTGCCAGTCAGCACCACGTCGCCGGGTTCGAGGGTCACGAACCGGGTCAGGTAGACCAGAATCTGCACCACGTCGAAAATCATGTGGCTGGTCCGGCCATCCTGCCGCGTTTCACCGTTGATGCGGGTCTGCACGCGCAGGTCGGTCGGGTCAAGCTGGGTTTCAAGCCACGGCCCCAGCGGACAAAAGCGGTCGGCGGCCTTGGCACGGAACCATTGCAGGTCGCTCTTCTGTTTGTCGCGGGCGGTCAGGTCGAGGGCGCAGGTGTAACCCAGCACGGCGGCCAGCGCGGTATCCGGGGTCAGGTCGCGCGCCTGCTGGCCGATGACCAGCGCCAGTTCGCCCTCGAAATGGAAATTGTCGGTCCAGGCCGGATAGTCGACGGTGCTGCCGGGTTCGGCCAGCGCGTTCGGCCCCTTCAGAAAGATGCCGGGTTCGGTAGGCAAATTCCCCGTATCATTCCCCATTTCCTTGATGTGGTCGAGGTAATTGCGGCCCACACACACGATCTTGGTCGGCTCGGCGGGGGGCAGCAGCCGCACAGCACTGAGCGCCACACTCTCCCCCGTTCTGGCCCCGGTCACGCCGCCCGTCAGGTAAACGGTCTGGTCTTCCAGCTGGCCCCAGTGGGCAGCCCCCTGATGCTCGACCCGCACAATTTTCATGCCCCCAGAATACTGCCCTGCCCGCTGCATCCGGGTTAGCAGCGGGGGTCGTTAAGCGGCCTTGTCCCTTCCTCATACAGCGTCAGCTGGAACGGGGCAGGCTAGAGACATGAAACGTCTACTGCTGACCCTGTCGCTGGTGCCTCTGCTGGGCGCCGCTGCCCTGGCCCAGAGCTCGGTGCTCAATATTCCTGCGCTGCCAGCGGGCGCGTCTGCCCCGGTGGTCAGCCCTGCGGCGGCTCCGGCCAGCGCCACAGCTGTTCCGTCCGTCACCCCTATGCTGCCTGTAAATTCTGCGCCGCGTGTAACTTCTGCGCCGCCGGTCACTCCTTCACCGGCGGTCACTCCTGCGCCGCTCCTTTCTGCGACCACCAACGCTGCGGCCCACGAACTGCCGACGGTCACGACGCTGCCCACCGGACGCGTGGCGCTGCCGGGCAGCTATACGGTTGGCCTGACTGGCCCCCGGACCATGCAGGCCGGGCAGCCGACCACCTGGAGCTTCAACCTGAGCAATGCGGGCAGCGCC
>JAGLBK010000001.1 GCA_018260275.1 Deinococcus sp. | reverse complement strand
GTAACTGGCGGATGGTGCCACGAAACTGGCGGCGGGTACGGCCCAACTTGAAACCGGGGCCACGACCCTGTCGAGCAAGTTGCAAGAAGCCCAGCAGGGTTCCGCAGCAGCAGTCACCGGCACGCAGAAACTGGCCGACGGCGCAACGAAGCTGGCGGCGGGTACGGCACAACTGGAAACCGGGGCTACGACCCTATCAAGCAAGTTGCAAGAAGCCCAGCAGGGTTCCGCAGCAGCAGTCACCGGCACGCAGAAACTGGCGGATGGTGCCACGAAACTGGCCGCAGGTACGGCACAACTGGAAACTGGAGCCACTACGCTGTCAAGCAAGCTGAAAGAAGCCCAGCAGGGTTCGGCAGCGGCAGTCACCGGCACGCAAAAACTGGCGGATGGTGCCACGAAACTGGCCGCAGGCACAGCCCAGCTCCAGACGGGCAGCGCGACCCTGGCCGCCAGAACAGCGGAAGCGGCGACCGGGGCGCGGACCCTCGGCAGCGGGGCAAAGTCGCTGCAGACCGGTGTCGATCAGCTGGTCGCGGGGAACCTGAAAATCAAGGGCGCCCTGGGCACCATCACCTCGCAGCTGCCAGC
The DNA here is from genome assembly GCA_018260275.1 of Deinococcus sp. Classification (GTDB taxonomy): domain Bacteria; phylum Deinococcota; class Deinococci; order Deinococcales; family Deinococcaceae; genus Deinococcus. The sequence goes on along the minus strand of JAGLBK010000001.1, from coordinate 47,205 downwards.
CCAGTCGGACCTGACGCGCCTGGACAGCGGGGCCAAAACGCTGGCCGAGAAGTCGGGGGAACTGAGTAGCGGCCTGACCACCCTGGCCGACGGCGCGGGCAAACTGCAGAGTGGCGCGGGCGAACTCAGTGACGGCGCGTCTAAATTACACAGCGGCCTCAGCACGCTCTATAGCAAAATTCCGGCCAGTGTCGAGCAGCTCGGCGGCGATCCGCAGGGCCTCAGCGCCAGCGTCCGGCCCGTGACCGAAATCTTTGCGCCCGCCGGAACAAACGGCGTCGCCTTCTCGCCCTATTTCATGGCCCTCAGTCTGTGGGTGGGGGTCACGCTGACCACCTTCATCTTCCCTTACCAGCAGTTGCCGCTCTCGGGCCGCCGCACCTCGCAGTTTGCCCGCATGCTCCGCAAGGCGGCGGTGCCCGCGCTGCTGGTGGTGGCCCAGGCGCTGCTGGTGGTGCTGGGAGTTTACCTGCTCGGCGTCAACTACCTGCACCCGCTGGAGGTCGTCGCCACGTCGGTCCTGTCCAGCCTGAGCTTCCTGACGCTAGTGCTGGGTCTGATCTTCTGCTTCGGCGCGGCGGGCCGCCTGATCGCGCTGATTCTGCTGGTGCTTCAGCTGGCCGCGTCTGGCGGCAGCTACCCGGTCGAGACCTCGCCTTACGGCTTTCAGCTGATTCACAACTGGGTGCCGGTCACGCAGGCCGTCAATGCCCTGCGGCACGCCATTACCGGGGCCTACGAAGGCGACTATGTCAAGTTCATGTCTCTGCTGGCCCTCATGGGTCTCAGCGGAATCGGTCTGGGGCTGTTGGGCCGCCGCCGCTGGGAACTGGTCAGGGATGAGGACTTCAAACCGCTGGTTTCCAGCCCGGTGATGTCGGCTTTCGAGCATCAGGAAGTGCCGACCGAGTGAGCCGTGGCTCCTTTTCCTTCCCGCCCGTCCTTTTTCCGGCCCCCTGTACATTTCGTGCGGGGGCCAGTTCTTTGCATCCCAGACTTGACCCCCAATACGGCGCTCTGCCCGGCACACCGCCAAAAACTGACGCCCACCTGACCGCGCCGCCCTTTTCCGTTCACGCTTTTAACGTGCTGGGCAGTAGGCTGAACCCGACATGAACCGTACCTTTGCTGTTCTCTTAACCGTTGCCCTGAGTGTGGCTTCAGCGGCGACGCCTGCTCCCACCGCCCAGACCCCCAAGGCGCAGGCGCCCGCCACCGCCCAGGCCACGGCCACGCTGACTATCAGCGACGTACAGTTCGAGGGGTTTTCGGTGTTCGATTCTAGGCAGATCGCTGAGGCGCTCGGCAGCCAGGTCGGAATCAAGGCGGGCGGTCAGGTCACCCCGGCGGCCCTGGAAGAAGGCCGGGTGCGTATTGCCCAGACCTACGCCGAGTCAGGGTTTCCGTTCAGCCCGGAAGTCAAGCTGAAGACCGCGCCGGACGCCAGGGGCAACACGGTCGTCACCTACAGCGTCGACGAAAGTGCGCCCCTGTCGCGGGTAAATGTCACTGGAGTCACTTTGATCCAGCCCGTGCAGCTCCAGGCCATCTTCAAGCCCCTGACCGATTCCAGGCGTCTGACCGCCTCAGGCTACAACGCGGCGCTGGCCCAGATTTCGCGTGCTTATACGGCGGCGGGCTACATTTTTCGTCCCCAGGACGTGGAGGCCAGTCTCAAAGGCGGCGTGCTCAGTTTTGCCGTCACCGAAGCTTTTGTCGCCGCAGTCGATACCAGCAGCCTGAACCTCAGCCGCCCGGTGCCCCTCAGCACGCGCACCGGGCAGGGCATGAGCGCCACCACCCTCAACGACGACGCCCGCACGCTGTCGAACGCCACCGGAAAGCCGGTCGTGTGGCAGGCTGAAGTCGGCACTCGGCCCGGACAGGTCAACGTGACCTTCAGCCCCGAGGGCGCGGCGCAGGGCGAACGCATCAGGGCCATCGTCATTCAGGGCAATGACCATATCTCCAGTACCGATATTCTTAAGGTCATGCGGCTGCGCCAGGGCGATATTGCCACCTCGCAGCTTGCCCAGCAGGATTTCTACGCCATTCAGAAGCTCTATGACGAGCGCGGCTATGCGCTGGCCGCCACCGAGGACAGCCTGTCGTTCGACAACGGCATTCTGGCGTTCCATCTGCGCGAGGCCCGCGTGGGCGGTTATGTCCTCAACTGGCCCACGAGCAAACCCCTGCTCGACGAGAAAGTCGTGCGTCACATTCTGCCCGCGCCCGGCACGGTTATTCAGCGCCAGCAGATGCGCGGCGCGGTATCGCAGCTGCAAAGTTACGACAACATCATGTTCACGGGTCAGGACACGCGGGTCGACGATCCCGAGCACCCCGAGCAGCTGACCTTCGTGCTCACCTTCGCCGAAAGAAAGCATTCCTTGCCGGTCAGCGCCGCCGCAACCTATGACCAAAACGGTGTGGGCGGACAGCTGGGTTTTGGGACCAACAACCTGATGAACTCTGGGCAGGGCCTTAACCTGACCCTGGGGGCCAACGCCAACGATGTCGGGCAGCGCTTCAGCGGCAGCGTCAACTATTCCATTCCCTGGATCAATTCCAACTTCCTGGATTTTGCCCGGCACCCGACCAGCCTCAGCCTTAGCCTGGGCAGCAATGCGGTCGGCAACAATGCCCTGTACGTCAAGGGCAGCGATGGCCTGCCGACCAGCCTGGACACCGGTCGGCAGTACACCGTGCGCTCGACGGGGTTCAATGCGACGGCGGCCCGCACCCTCAAACCCAACCTGATGGCCTCCGCCGGGATTGCCGTCTCGTCGAGCAAGTATTACCTCGAACCTTACAAATCCGGCGATTCGTCGTCGACCACCCCCGCGAACCGGGCCACCTATCAGGATGACGCCGCCGCCACCGTGCAACTGCCGCTAGGAGCCACCACCGTCATGCCCAAGCTCGGCTTGCAGTACGACACCACCGATTCGGTGCTCGCGCCGAGTTTCGGGGTCCGGGCCCAGGCGACCCTGGGGTACGGCATGGGCCGCCAGAGCGACGGCGCTTCGCTGTCGTGGGGGCAGGTCGAGGCCGGAAGCAGCACCTACTACGGGTTCGGGCGCACCCTGGATGACGGCAGCAAGCAGGAAGTTATCGCCGGGCGCGTCAACGCGGGCACCATCGTCGGCACGGGCGGCGAAAGCAACGTCTTTACGGTGGGCACCAGCGTCTTTGACCCGGCTTATGAAATCCGGGGTCAGTCCAGCACGCTGCACGGCACCAGCTACCTGACCAGCAGCGCCGAGCTGCGCCACAACTTCGGCGTCAAACTCGGCGATTACGTTTCGGGTGTTTACGGCCTGGCCTTTGTCGATGCCGGAGACGCCTGGACCAGCCACAACGGCGACAATCCCTTCGGCCTGAAAGTGGCTTACGGGGTGGGCGCACAGGTCAACACCAGCCTGCTCAACGTGCAGTTGACCTACGGCCAGAGCAGCAGCGGCAATGGACGCTTTGCATTGCGGCTGGGGCGGTTCTGGTAAGTACCTGCCGGGTGATAATGCATCATTGCCCCGAGCAAAGCGAGTAAGCAAAAGGAGCTCTGGGCGGAAGTGGACTCGTAGAGCTGCTTGCAGAGCGGGTTTGGGCGCTTTTCCCCGACTCGCGTAATTGTAGCCGGGAGCTCCTTAAGCCACTCGGTCCTCTGATATGAGCTGGACCAGCAGATTGCGTCTTCAGTCTGCTGGTCCAGTCACAGTAAAGGTCAGAACTGGGTGAAGGTCATAACGGTATGCAGTGCAAAAGGGGCCCCGCTTTCTAGCAAGGCCCCCTTTTTTTAGCTGCTTACTTAGTTTTGGTAATGCGGTTCTGTGCGCCACCTGCCACACCAGGGTTGGCCTTGATGTAAGCCACGAAAACATCGATGTCGACGACGTTCGGGAGTTGCAGCACGTTGATTCCGCTCTTGAAGGTCGTGAAGCCGTCGCCGCCGCCAGCCAGGAACGAGTTCGTCACGATGCGGTAGTTCTTGGCGGGGTCCAGCACAGTCCCGTTCAGCTTGAGGCTGCTCGCGTCGATCCGGCTGCCCTTGGCTGCGGTGCTGTCGTAGCTGTAGGTCAGTCCCTTACTGATCTGCAGCACTTTGGTCGCCCCAACGGTGCCGCCGTTGTCGAACTGTTCTTCCAGCATGGCCTTGATCTGTGCGCCGGTCATGTCCATCACGGTCATGTTGTTGCCGAACGGCTGCACAGCGTACAGGTCACCGTAAGTCACGCTATTCCCAGCGCCGCTGGCAATCAGGTCGGCGCGCAGCCCACCAGGGTTCATAAAGGCGATCTGCGTATTCTGCGCCGCCGTGCCCGCCAGCATGGAGTCGGCGATCATGTCACCCAGCGCACTTTCGCCCGCTGCATTGTTGGTCCTGCTGATGCTGGCCGTGGCGATGGTGCCCACCGGGGCCTGTTTGACCGCGTCGGTCAGGGCCTTGGCATGGGTGACCAGCGTGGTCATGGCGGGGTCCTTGGGCAGCGTGCGGCTGTCCATCAGCACGTTCATGGCCCTGACCTCCACCTTTTTGCTGCTGGGCGTAATGGTCAGGTCCAGGCGCTGGAGCAGGTGCCCGTAAAAGTCGCCCTGAATGACGGTGCGCCCATTCACCACGCAGTTGTAGCCCTGGTGGGTGTGCCCGCTGATCACGGCGTTCACGGCGGGATCGAGGCGATTGACGATGTCCACGATATCCCCGGTCAGGGTGCCGCAGGCCGGGACCGCGTAACCGTCCTTGGCCGCGCCGCCCTGGTGAATCAGGACGATGATCGCGTCCACGCCTTTGGCTTTCAGCTCGGGGACATACTTGTTGATGCTCTCGGCCTCGTCCAGAAAGTTAAGCGTGGCGATCCCGTTAGGGCTGACGATGTTAGGCGTGCCCTTGAGCACGGCCCCGATAAAGGCGATCTTGACGTTGCCCACCGTCTCAATTTCGTAAGGGTCGAAGGCGGTCTTACCGGTGGTCTTGTCCACCACGTTGGCTCCCAGCCACTTGAAGCTCGCGCCGGGGTACGGGTTCTGGAACTTGCAGGCCTTGCTGGTGTCATTGCTGTCACAGCCACCGTTTTGCATGCGTTTGAGTTCCTTGAGGCCCTGGTCGAACTCGTGGTTACCCAGACTGCTGACCTTCATGCCCATCTGGCTCAGCGCCAGCACCGTGGGTTCGTCACGCAGCAGGCTGCTGGTCACGGGCGAGGCCCCGATCAGGTCGCCTGCCCCCACGAAAAGCTGGTTGGGGTTCTTGGTCTTTTCCTGCTGGACGTATCCGCCGATCAGTTCGGCCCCGCCCGCCAGGATAGGGATCTGCTTGGTGGCGTCTGCCGGGTCAGGAATCTTGAAATTGGTCGCTTCCAGATTGCCGTGGAAGTCGTTCAGACCCAGGACCGTCACATTGACGGGCGTGCTGGACTTGGCGGGGGTGCTCTTGGAATCGTTGCAGGCGGCAAGCAGCAACGTCAGGCTCAGGGCAGCAAAAATATTTTTCATCTGGCCCTTAACGTAAAAGTTGAATGTTCGCTGAGCGTCAGGGCCAGCCGCGAGGGGAGGGTCCTAAATAGAGGGGTACGTACTATGAATATCGACCGTCAGGGCCAGCCGCGAGGGGAGGGTCCTAGAGTCAGTACTTGGGCAGCCCGCCAACCGTGGTCAGGGTAAAGCCCCGGTAACGCGCGGTGCGCAGAAAACTTTGCAGAATACTGAGCATTTCGCTGGCGTTGTCGTGCAGCAGGACTATGCCGCCGGGCCGCAGCTTGGTCCGCAGCCGCGATTCCAGCAGCGCGTCTCCAGGGTTCTGAAAGTCGCCGGGATCGTCCGTCCAGAATACGGTGGTCAGGCCGAGCACCCGGGCCGCCGCCAGCACCTGCGCGTCGTACTCCCCGCCGGGCGGGCGAAAATATTTGACCGGTTCCCCGGTGATCCTTTCGATGGCGGCGTTGGCCTGCTGAATCTCGTCGAGCATCTTGACCGAGGTCAGAGGCGGCAGGCGCAGGTGATGGTAGGTATGGTTGCCGACCTCGTGGCCGCTTTCGGTCATGTCACGAATAAAGTACGGGTAGGCCGCGGCATTGCGCCCGATGACAAAAAAGGTGGCCCGGACCCCCGCCCGCCGCAACAGGTCCAGCAGCAGCGGCTCGTACATGGGGTGCGGCGCGTCGTCGAAGGTCAGGGCCGCGACGGGCGAACTCGCGTTTTTGCTATGGAACAGCAGCCCCCCGAGCAGCCCACCCTCGCGCCGGGCCTGATTTTCCAGACTCGTCTCGTGGCCCAGGGTGACTTTGGGGACCGCCTCGCGCACCCGGTCGGGGGCTTCATAGGCGGGCAGATGCCCCGGATTGACCCAGACCCGGTCATAGGGCACCCGGTCGGTGACCCAGAGGTCGAAGTCCTGTTCACGGCTGCGCGGCACGCTGGCCGTCATCAGGGGCAGCGGCCCGCCGAAGCCCGCGTACGTTTCCGCCGAATAGATGCTGATGTCCACTTCGTTCAGCCTGGGCCTGGCGGCGAAGGTGGCGGCCACGACCTGCTGGGCCAGCGCACGCAACTTCATGCGCTCGGCGGGGTTGACGGTCACGATGGCGTGTGCTACCTCGATAAACCCGTTGCCGAGGTACTGCACCTGCCTGACCTGTGGAATGGCCGGAGACAGGGTCAGGGTCGGCACCGCCCGCGCTGCACGGGTGCCCGGCGCGACCGGCTGAACCTGACCGGGAGGGAGCGCCGGAACACTGGCCGGACCTGCCACGGGCCGCGCCTGGGCCACCGACTGCCCGCTGGACAGCGCCCCCAGGCTCAGCCCAAGGCAAACCAGGAGCGCTTTATTGACCCTTGCCATTGGCCCAGTTCAGGTTGGCGAGCATGCCGGACGGCGTGTGGCCCTCGGCGGCGTACAGTACGGCGGCCTTGCGGTACTGCGCCTGCGCCTCGGCGTTGCGCCCTTCCTTGCGCAGCACCGTGCCCAGCACACTGGCGGCCAGGGCATTTTTCGGCTCGGTCTGGAGCGCCCGCAAGAGGTACGTTTCGCTGGTCTTGAGGCCAGCCGGATTGGACCGGCCGGTACCGGTGCCCAGGACGCCACCAGTGGCCCGCTCGGCGCGGTAATAGTCGTACTGAGAGCGCAGGTACTTCAGGCTCAGGAAGGTCAGGGCCGCTGGTTTGACCTCGCCCCGGCCATCGGCGCGGGTATACCCGGTGATCATATTGTCCTTGTCGAACGTGGCCGTCATGAAGCGGTAGTTGCCGTCGGTCCAGGCCAGAATGCCCGAGTGCGTGGCAAAGGGCTGCGGCTCGCTGGCGTCCACCTGTACGTCGCCTGCGCCACTCGGAAGCCGGAGCACGCTGGTCACGTGCCCCAGATTGCTTTCCTGCCCCGACATGCTTTTCCAGACCATGACCAGCCCCGAGTCGAGGCCCGCCTTCTGGAGCAGCCCGGCGATCACGGTGCTCTGAAGCAGGCACTGGCGCTCGCCGGTCTTGACGATGCTGGCAAATTCGTAACCGCGTTCCAGGCTGAATTTGGGCACCACCTTCTTGATGAATTTGTGTGCCCAGGCCCCGGTGTCGCGGGCCAGCTGGTCTTTTTCAGCGGGGGTCTTGGCGTCGGCCAGCTCCGCTTTGCGGGCACTGAGCGCCTCGTCGAGGGTCTTGCCGCCTGAGAGGGGCACGCCCGCTTTGGCATAGGCGTCGGCCAGCCAGGTCGTGAAATCGCCGCTGAGTCCGGCCAGCTTGTAGGATTCGGCGGCCAGAGCACGGACATTGTCTCCGCCGTAGCTCACGTCGGCGGGGGTGATGCCCTGGGCCAGGGCGCTTTGCGAAACGAGCAGGGGAAGCAGCAGGAACATTTTTTTCAACATGGTGAGCCTCGTTGTAGAAGTAAAGTAGGAGGGACTGGTCGGCTTGCAGCAAAAGGGACGTGTCGGTCGGGGGCCAGTGCTAGAGCTTCCAGATCAGTCCCCGGCGTGCCATCCAGGCCAGCCCCAGCCACACGGCCAGGACGTAGCCTAAAGTGTAAGTCCAGCCGCCCCCGACGGCCCCGAAGGCGCGGCGGGCCAGTTCGAGTAATGAAGCCGCAATCGAAGCATTTTTGCCGGTCCAGTGGACCTGCCAGACGTTCAGAATCCAGACCTTGAGCAGGATAGGAATGACGTAGCCCGCCAGCGCATTGCGGCCTGGAATGGTCAGCGGTGCCAGTAGCTTGGTCCCCCAGCCGACCCGCCCCGAGTCGGCCAGCCACCAGTAGGCCAGAATGCCCAGAATGCCCAGCCCGGCGCTGTACAGGATGTAAGGCGGGGTCCACAGGGCCTTGCTGAACGGAATGTGGCCCCCGGCGGCCCAGCCATAGCCGAGCAGCGCCAGGGCCGAGCCGAGCGCCAGCAGCTTTTGCCACGCCTGGGGGTCTTTACGCTGAAGCGGACGCGCTGCCAGACTGCCAAAGACGACCAGGGCGGTGGTGGGAATCACCGACAGCAGCCCACGCAGGCCCACCCTGGACAGCACGGCGTCATTGATGGCCTGCACCGCGTTGACGGTTTGGCTGATAATGCCTACGCCGCCGTGTGCCCCGAATGCCAGGAATCCCGCGTAGCCGAGAAGCAGCGTGGCGGCGACGCCCAGCTGAAGTGTAGATCTCAGGTGGGCCAGCAGCGCCCCAAAAAAGGTGGACAGCGCGATCAGTTGCAGCACGCCCAGCCCCAGCGTCAGGCGGTGCTCGGTGGCGCTGGTTACAAAGGCGCCGACCAGATACAGGGTGACGGCCCGCTGAATCAGGCGGCGGTAAAAAGGCTGTCCGCTGATTCCGGCCCGCTCCATGGCGGCCTGCGAGTAAGGAAGGGCGGCCCCGGCACAGAACAAGAACCAGGGAAACACCATGTCGGTCAGCGTCAGGCCGCCGAATTCGGCGTGGGTCAGCTGGGCCGGGGTATGCTCACCGAGCGCCACATTGTTGACCAACAGCATCAGCATGACCGTGGTGCCGCGCCAGGCGTCCAGCGCCGTCAGCCGGGGCGCGTGTGCTGCCCTTGTCGGCGTCTGGGTGGCCGTTGCTACTGGTCCAGCGACTTGTTCTGGCACGGGAACTTTCTCTGGCCCAGGGACCGCCACCGGGATTCCGGCGCTGCTGCTCTGAAGTTCTGTCATGCCCTCCTCCCTGACCTGGACCATAAATCTTTCAGTTAAGTCAAGTATGAAACTCCGCTTTTAAATCCTGGGTGTTCAAGGTGGGCTGTGGCCTGTCCCGGTTGACCAGCTGGGGAAAGAAGGAATGGAAGTTGGCCGTTGCCAGGCGGCCTTTTATGTCTGGTCGTGTCTGCGCTCTGGGGGTAAAGCGAGTGACGGTAAAGCCGCGCGTCAGCTTGATTGGTTAAAGTAGAGCTATGAAGAAAATCACCTTCTCTCTGCTGTTCATCGTTCTTTCGGCTGCCTCCGCGCAGGATACCGGCCTGTACGCTCCGGCGCCGCCTGCCAACAGTGCGTTCGTCCGGGTCGTCAATGCGCCCGCGGCGACGCTGGGCACCAAGGCGGTCACGAGTGAGGCCGGAAAAGCCAGTGCCTACGTGGTGGTGCCGCAGGGCGACGTGACGGCCAAGATCGGCACTGCCACGGCAAAGCTGAAGGTCGAAGCGGGCAAATTCTATACGGCAGTCGTCAGTGGCGGGAAAGTCGTGCTGCTGACCGATCAGGGAGCCGAGAACCGTGCCAAGGCCGTTCTGACGGTGTACAACCTCAGCAAGAATGCCAGCATTGACCTCAAGACGGCTGACGGCAAGACCACCGTGGTTACGGGTGTCAAGCCTGGCAGCAGCGGCAGCCGCGCCGTCAACGGGATTACCGTCGATCTCTCTGCTTTCGCTGGACCCAAGGCCGTCGGTACGGTCAAAGGGGTCAAGTTGGAACGCGGCAACGCCTACGCCCTGGTCGTGAGCGATACGGGCATGACCGTCACTCAAAGCTCGACCAAGACCAACTGAAGGCTGCTGAAGCATGGTCTTCAGCTCTAATGTCTTCCTGTTTCTGTTTCTCCCGCTCTTTTTGCTGGTCTACTATCTGCTGCCTTTCAAGGCCCGCAGCGCGTGGATTCTGGCCGGGAGTTACGCGCTGTATTCCTGGTGGAGGATCGATTTTCTCTGGCTGCTGGTCGCGGTCACGGCCGCCGCCTATGTCTACGGTCTGGTGCTGGATAAACAGCCCGATGGGAGTGTCCGCCGCTGGACCCTGACTTCGGCCATCGTGCTGATGCTGGGGGCACTGGCCTACTTCAAGTACGCCAACTTTGGCATCGAGAGTTTTAACGCCATTACCCAGACGTTCGGCTTTCATCCCTTTGCCTGGACACCGATTCTGCTGCCTATCGGGCTGTCTTTTTTCGTCTTCCACGCGATTTCGTATATCGTCGACGTGTACCGCCGCGAGGAACCACCGACCCATAACCCGCTGGATTTCGCGGCGTTCATCGCCCTCTTTCCGCACCTGATCGCCGGGCCAGTGCTGAAGTACAACCTGCTGGCCGATCAGTTCCGCAACCGCACGCATACCATCGAGAAATTCAGTTATGGGGCCACACGCTTCATGACCGGCTTTGCCAAGAAGGTGCTGCTGGCCGACACCATCGCGCCGCTGGTTACGGCCACGTTTCACCAGTCCAGCCCGACTTTCGTCGATTCCTGGCTGGGGGCCATCGCCTACACCTTGCAGCTGTATTTCGATTTCAGCGGTTACTCGGATATGGCGATCGGGCTGGCGGCCATGATGGGCTTCAAGTTCCCGGAAAACTTTAACCACCCGTACATCAGTCAGAGCATCACCGAGTTCTGGCGGCGCTGGCACATGTCACTCAGCGGCTGGCTCACGCAGTACCTCTACATCAGTCTGGGGGGCAACCGCCGTGGCGTGGCGCGGACCTATTTCAACAAGTGGATCACCATGGTGCTGGGCGGCCTCTGGCATGGGGCCAACTGGACCTTCGTGCTCTGGGGCCTCTGGCACGGCACTATTCTGGCGATCGAACTCAAGCTCAAGGAGCAGGGCCGGGCCAAGATGGCTGCCTGGCTGACTATTCCGGGCACCATGCTGCTGGTCATCGTCGGCTGGGTCATGTTCCGCGCCGACCATGTTCAGGACGCCTTTCGGATGTACAAGGGAATGCTGGGCCTCAACGGCTTTGGCCTGAGCTACACGCTGGCGTGGCAGGTCAAGCCCAGCGTGCTGTGGACCATGCTGCTGGCGGCGCTGGTGGTCTACATCGCGCCGTGGTGGGGCACCCGTATGGGCGACGTGGGCGGTAAGCTGCTGCGCCCCGGCCCGGTGGTGGCCGCGACAGTGCTGCTGCTGCCCCTGTTCGTCCTGGCGATCATGAAACTGAGCGCTCAGTCCTACACGCCCTTCCTGTATTTCCAGTTCTGAGGTGATGACGTGACCAGAGCAGAAGAACACGCCCATCTCGTCAAACCGGATGGCCTGAAAGACAATATCGACAACCACCAGACGCCCACGCTGCTGCACTGGCTGCCCACCGTTTTCCTGCTGGCCGTCGTCGGTCTCGGGGCGGTCTCTGTGCTGACCCAGTCGACGGTACGTAGCTGGCCGACCGGCAAGTCGCTTATTACCGGTGAGGCGCAGGCCGAATTCGAGAAGAAGAATCTGGATGCCAACGTGCCCTGGCGTCCCCCCAGCGTCGATCTGTGGGGTGGGCTGAATTACCGCCTGTTCGGTGAGGCGCGTGACGGCGCCGTCATCGGGCAAAACGGCTGGCTCTTTACCACCGAGGAATTCCAGACGGCTCCCGCAGACGCGGCGGAAATCGCAGGTAAGCTGACCTATATCCGCCAGGTCAGGGATGAACTGGCAAAAAGCGGGGCCAGGCTGGTAGTCGCCCTGATTCCGGCCAAGACCCGGATCTACGCCGATGAACTGGGAAGCACGCGGCAACCGGCAGTCTGGCAGCCGGTCTACCAGGATTTCCGGCAGGAACTGGTGCGGGCCGGAATCCCGGCGCCTGACCTTGAAGCTGCGTTCCGGCAGGCCAGGAAACCCTCGAACGAGGTCTTTTTGCACACCGACACCCACTGGACCCCGTTCGGGGCGGTCGTGGCTGCTCAGACGCTGGCTCCGGTCGTCAGGGGGCTGGCCCCCGATCTGCCCGCCGCCACCTACGCCGCTTCCCAGAAGCCTGTGACGGCCCGCAAGGGGGACCTGCTCCGCTATGTGCCCGTGCCCGACGGGGGTGGCCCGGCGCCCGATCAGGTGCAGGAACTGACCTATGCCCGGACGGATGCGGGCGGCGGCGGCCTGCTGGGTGGCGACAGCCTGGCGGTGACCCTGGTGGGAACGAGCTACAGCGCCGAAACGGCGGAGAACGTCTGGCATTTTGGCGGAGCGCTGAGCCGTGCGCTGGGCGCGGAAGTGCTCAACGCTGCTCAGGCCGGTAAGGGGCCAGTCGTGCCTATGCGGGAATACCTGAAAGGGAAAGACCGCCAGGACAATCCGCCCAAAGTGGTCGTCTGGGAAATTCCAGAACGCTTTTTGCGGGTGCCTTATCCAGAGAACCAGCAGCCTAAACCTTAAAAATGCAACCTTGCTTGGAGCGCCTGAGCTGTTTGCGGCGCTCCTCTCTTTTCTTTTGGTCTTTGCCCCTGGATTCAGTGCTGGTCGAGGGCTTTGACCCGGCTGGTCGCTTCGTCGAGCACAGCCTTGACCTCTTGGGGGGTCTGGGCTTCGACGTAGACGCGCACCACCGGCTCCGTCCCCGACGCCCTGAACATCACCGACGAGCCGCCGCTAAGGGTCAGTTTGACTCCGTCGCGCTTATTAATGCCTTCGACCGGTTGCCCGGCTACTTCGGTGTACTGTGCTGCTTCGGACAGCAGACGGTCCTTGTCGAAGCGGTCGCTCAGATGCAGGTCGTTTCTGTCGTAGTGGTGCTTGAAGCCCACCTCGGCTTCAATATCGGCAAACAGTTCATCCAGACTCTTGCCACTGGCGGCGATGGCCTCGATCATCAGCAGGCTGTTGAGAAGCCCGTCGCGTTCCGGAATGTGCCCGCGTGACGAGAGCCCGCCGGACTCCTCTCCGCCCATCAGGACGGCCTTGCTTTCATCCTGCTGCCCTTCCAGAAAGGCGTCGGTGATGTACTTGAAACCCACAGGCGTTTCGAGCAGTTCGAGCCCCAGCTTCTGGCTCAGCAGTTCGATCACCCTGCTGCCCGACACGGTTTTGACGACCCGGCCGCGTACCCCACGCCCGTGCAGGTGCTTGAGCAGCACAGCAAAAATCTGGTGGCTGTTGAAGAAGTTGCCGCCAGCGGTGACCGCTCCGACCCGGTCGGCGTCACCGTCGGTGATCACGCCCAGCGCCGTCCCCGTTTCTGTAGCAAGCCGTGACATCAGTTCGCCCAGATTCTGCGGAATAGGTTCAGGGTTGACCCCGTAGAACATCGGATCGGGTTTACCGTGCAGTTCGCTCAGGTCGAACTTCAGCCCGGCGTGCCTGGCATAACCGGTGAGCCAGCCGCAGGCCGCGCCCCCCATCGCGTCGTGAATGACCTTGCCCTGGTAGGCCCGCATGGTGTTCAGATCAAGTTGTGCGTCCAGCTGAGCGTAATAGGCCTCACGGATGTCGAAGGGTTTGACCTCTCCGCGTGGACCCGTGTACCTTTCCGGAGTCCCCAGCGCCTGCTCGATGAGTTTGACGGTGGCGGGCGTCGCGCTGCCGCCGTAGCTGCCCTTGATCTTGTATCCGCTGTACTGGGGCGGGTTGTGCGAGGCTGTGATCATGACCCCACCCGCTGCGTGGTGGTGTACTACCGCAAAAGACAGGGCCGGGGTCGGCAGATAGTCCTGAGCAAGCCGCACGTCGAGGCCCTGCTCGGCCATGACCTGCGCTACGACTTCGGCGAAACCTTTACCCTGAAAGCGGGTGTCATACCCGACGATAACCAGCTTGCCGCCACCTTGCCGCAGGGCCTGAGCATGGGCCTGGGCCACGGTCCGGATATTTTCGTAGGTGAAGTCTTCGGCGATGGTGTCGCGCCAGCCGTCTGTTCCGAACTTGATGGGCATATCCATGCAAGTCTAGCAACCCTACCCTCAGGCCTACCTGACGCAGCTTTACGAATTTCGAAGTTGGCTTGAACCTGATGCTGGTGCGCCGAAACGCTCGGCTTACGTTGTCGGGCTGCTCAGTGAGGGTGACAGTGGAAATGGCGATAACCTGCGCCAGCACAGTTCTCAACTCTGCTCAGGACTCATGTTGCTGATTTTTTCTTAAGTGAACCGTTACAGAGAGCTGATTTTGTGCTTTCTTAGGAGATATGCTGTTTACAGTGTCTACTCATCCTGACTCACGATTTGGTGTCGCGCTGACGATTGCTGTCTGTGGTGAGACTCTGCGTCCTCCTCTTGGAAGGGTGACGATTCTTCCGGCATTACGGTGGGTTGTATGATGTCCATGACTCACCGGGTGATTTCGTGGGCTGGAGGCAGTTTATGAGTGTGCGTTCTCCCTTTGATGATTTGCCGACTTCTCCTGCACTTCAGTCGGTTGAACGCAGTGGCGCAGAGCGCGGCAGTCAGCAGCAGAGTGGGGAGATCGAGCTTTCGGTGCTCTGGGACGGTATTCGGCGTTATCTGCCTGCCCTGCTCCTCACTTCTGCTGCTGTGAGTGGCTTGACTTATCTCTGGTCGAAGTCGCAACCGCCTGTCTTTGAAGCTTCCTCCAGTCTGGTGACCACCAACAACTCCAATCTCAACAGTCTGCAAAATACACTTGTGACAGCTTCCCCATTGCCGCAGGGTGCGCTGCAACAGGCTCTCCAGGGGCCTACAGTTTTGGGCGAAATTATCCAGCAGGTTAAAGCGGATAGCACTCTGGGGCCAGCGGAGCGTCAGCTCCTCAGTAAGAATCTGCAAACGGAATTGCAAATGCAGAAACTTAAGACCCTGGCGCTGTCTGCCAAGTTGGATCTGGGTGGTAACGGTATTTATACCGTAACTGCAAAGGGGCCAACCCCCGTTTCGGCTTCACACCTGGCAGATTTGGCTGCCCAGACGCTGCTGAACTGGGACCGTGGCCGTGCGTTGAGTGGTGTGGAAAGGGCTCAAAAGGCTTTGACAGCGCAGTTGAAAGAGATTGATCGTCAGTTGCATGACGGGCAACCCAACGATCTTGAGCATCAGACCCTCGTGGCTGCGCGTGCTACAGCCCAGCGAAACCTGGCACAGGCTGGGATTCAGCAAGAAGGGATTACAGGATCTCTGGAAATGGTTTCGCCAGCCGTAACTCCACTCAGTCCTGTCGCTCCCAAGCCAGTACGCAATGGCATTTTGGCTGGTCTACTGACCCTTTTGCTAGGGATGGGAGTTGCTGCTCTCCGTACCGTGACTGATCGTACTGCCCGCAACGAGGATGACCTTCTTAACTTTGGCCTACCGACGCTCGGTACCATTCCGCAGTTGCGTAAGCGCGATGTCGTTTTCAATGGCATTGTTCGGGCGGCGCGTCAGGCTGGTCTGTACGAATCGATTGGTTTTTTGCGGGTAAATCTATTATCTAGATTGGGCAACAGCTCGGGAAGAGCCCATAAGGTGATGATTTCATCTACTGCCCCTGGAGAAGGGAAAAGTAGTCTTACGGCTGCGTTAGCTGACGGCCTGGCTTCCAGTGGGCAGAGAGTGTTAATTATCGATGCTGATATGCGGCGTGGAACCCAGCAGGAAGTATGGGATAAGTACGAGAAATCCCATGACTGGGTGCAACTGAGTGGTGAAGGTGGTGCCCGTACCTTGCAAGAAGCCTTCCTTAACCCCATGCAGGTTCAGGTGATGCAGGTCGAACCAGGCGTTCATGTTTTGCCCGCAGGTCCTGGGATACAGGATAGTTTGGGTGTGCTTAACCGTGCTGATCTCAAGGCTTGTTTTGATCTCTGGGGACAGAACTACGATGTGATGTTGATCGATAGTCCGCCATTGTTGGCGCTTGCGGATGGCTTATTGCTTGGGCGAGCGGCTGACGCTGCTTTGTTGGTTGTTGAAGAGGGAAAGACCTCCTTGCAAGCTATTCGGCAGAGTTTGCGCAGAGCTGAGGGCAGCCACCTGAATGTACTGGGATTTATCCTCAATAAGGTTTCTGTAGGAGAAAATCGCTCTTATGTTTATAGCTATGGCTATGCACCTAAGGGAAGATAATTGGCATGAGAATTTCGAATTCAGATTCAGCTACGCATTATCCCTTCAGAACTCCTCTGGATCGTCCTTCTAGTATTCCGCAGGCTACTGCTCTTATTCTGGGTGACCTATTTACGCTAGCCTTTTCCCATATTGTTGCCCAGCAAGTTCTGAGTCATCTGGGAATAGTTAGTAATATGCCGGGATCGACCTTTATCTGGGGAACACTATGGATTGTCTGGCGTGGTTATCAGGGGCTTTATCCAGGCTATGGTCGTTCTCCCCACACCGAGCTACGTGCTCATGTGACGGGTACATTCCAAATTGCAGTTATTCAGATTGTGGCGGCTTTGGCACTGCAAAATCTTGTTGTTCTTTCAAAAACAATTATTCTTGAGTGGTTTCTAGTTATAATTTTTGCTTTGCCGGTAAGATATTTGATACGTAATTTACTTATCCGCGCATCGTACTTTGGTCGTCAAGTTAGTATTATAGGTGCCGGTGAAACAGCACGATTGGTAATTCAATATTTACGTACGCATCCAGAATATGGTTTTATACCTGTTGCTGCTTATGACGATAATAATTCATTGCACAATGATATTATTGAAGGTGTTCCGGTCATTGGCGACATATCACTCGCGATCACAGAACCAAGGACTCAACAAGCTCTGATTTCTATTCCCAGTGCGCGAGCTGAAACAGCACAGCGTATTATTAACAGTGTTTATTCAACTTTTCCTTATATCTGGGTTATACCGGATTTGTTTGGTGTACCAAACCAGGCTATTCAGACACATAGTGTAGGTAGTATTGCTAGTTTAGAAATCAAGAATAATCTGAGAAGCGTCCAGGCAAGAATTATAAAAA
This sequence comes from Deinococcus sp., assembly GCA_018260275.1. Classification (GTDB taxonomy): domain Bacteria; phylum Deinococcota; class Deinococci; order Deinococcales; family Deinococcaceae; genus Deinococcus. The sequence goes on along the minus strand of JAGLBK010000001.1, from coordinate 30,178 downwards.
GAACCATTGATTTAATTGGTGCTGGAGTTGGAGGTCTTTTGATCTCACCAATTCTAATTATTGTTGCTCTTGCTATTAAGTTGGATAGTCCTGGTCCGGCAGTTTATAAAGCTCGTCGAATTGGGAGAAATGGTCAGGTATTCAACTGCCTTAAATTTAGAAGTATGCGGCAGGATGCGGAAGCAAGACTGAAGGAAGTTTTGGATTCAGATCCCATTTTGAAGGCTGAGTTTGAAGCGACCCATAAACTGAAGAACGATCCGAGAGTAACTCGTGTTGGAGCCTTTTTAAGAAAAACAAGTTTAGATGAACTTCCTCAACTTGGTAATGTGTTAAATGGGACAATGAGTTTGGTAGGACCTCGCCCTATTGTGCAAGCTGAGATAGAGAAATATAATGAAGTTTATGAAGTTTATAAGCAGGTTCGTCCTGGTATGACTGGTTACTGGCAAGCTAATGGTCGAAGTGATACTAGCTATGATGAACGTGTAGGAATGGATAATTTTTATGTAACTAACTGGACGCCTTGGTTGGATATAGTGATTCTAATACAGACTGTTCGAGTAGTATTGTTAGGTAAAGGTGCTTATTAATCATGCTTAAGAAATCAAGTAGTTACTTGGTTCTATATGGATCTCATGCCTTAAAAGTTTTTTCTTTTGTTATTTTAATTCCGCATTTTACTAGGATTTTCCCTAAGCAGCTTTGGGGAAATATAATTATGATACAAGCTATAGGTTTGTGGTTACAGATATTAATTGAATATGGTTTTAATCTTTCTGCGACGCGAAGTATGGCAAGGGTGAGAAATGACGATGAGGAAATCTCTCGACTTGTATCTGGTGTTTTGGGAGCTAAAGCGCTCCTTTCAGTTTCAGCTATCATTCTTAGTATTCTAACTGCTATTTTTTTTCCAAAATTCACTGGTATGAATGGTATACTCTTTTATGCTACATTATTCGCTATCATCCAGGGTTTTAATCCCATATGGTATTTTATGGCCAGAGAAAGATTCGCACAATATGCCTCTATTGATTTTTTATCTAGATTAATTTATCTTTTGGGTTGTTTGGTGATTATTAAGAATAGCTCACAAGGTAATATGATATTTATTATTGGTATATTAACTGGTATTCTAGCTAATACACTTGGATACTGGATAATTTATAGAAAAATTAATTTTATATTTCCAAGTCTAAATGATTGCCTTTTTTCATTGCGTGAAGGTTTTGGTATGTTTGTTTTTGTTGGTATTACTAGCATATATACTACGTTGAATGTTGTCATTTTGGGTATTTCTCAGGATGCATCTATTGTGGCTGCCTATGGGACATCAGATAAGATAGTACGTGCGGCAGGTGGAATGCTTGATCCTATTAATAGAGTCGTATATTCAAAATTATCGTTTCTTTATAAGGACAATTTTATTAAAGCAGTTGATTTCCTTAGAAAGGCTGCTTTAGGTATTTTGATGGTGGGAAGCTTAATATTCATATGTGGTGAATTGCTTGCCCCTTTTATTATACGGATTCTTGCTCCAAATTATCCAGAAGCTATCCATTTTTTGCGTATACTTTTAATCTTTATACCTATACTAGCCCTAAATAATATCGTTGGCCTGCATATCATGCTTCCTTTGGGAATGGATAAGAAATTTAACACAGTATTTATTATTACAAGTTTAATTAGTGTAATCTTGATGTACTTCTTCATCCCTCTAAGGGGTGCGGATGCTCTCGCGGCTATTACTATTTTCACTGAACTGGCTGCTTTAATAGGCATGGGTATTTTTATTGTGCAAGGAAATGTGCTGTCTAAAAATAATACTTTGGAGGCGTGATAAGTGAGAAAAGCGCTCAGTTTATATAGGCGGGATGGTATTTTTGTTGTTATAGGTCACCTAAAAAATCGTGTCTTCTCAAGTTTTATAAAGAGGAGATACTCTTATAACTTCCCGCTTATTGTCGATTCGTCTACCGTTTGGCTTACCGGGAATTATGCCTCTGTGGGTAAAAATCTGAGACTAGGTAAGCGCTGTAGAGTAGAAGTCATAAGTGAACACAATGGAATTGTTTATCATCCGCGCCTGATTATCGGTAATAATGTTAGTATTAATGATGATGTTCATATTGGCTGTGTTGATAAGGTTACTATTGGGGATGATGTGTTATTGGCGGGAAAGATATATATTAGTGATCATAACCATGGTAATTATAAGGGACAGGAGCAAAGTTCGCCAGATGAGCCTCCAAGCTCAAGGCCACTCAGTTACTCACCTGTATTAATCGGTAACAGAGTTTGGATCGGTGAAATGGTCAGTATATTGCCGGGTGTAACGGTCGGTGATGGGTGTATAATTGGGGCAAATAGTGTTGTAAGCAGAGATATTCCACCGCAGACTATCGCAGTTGGAGCCCCAGCTAAGCCTATCAAAAAGTTTGATACGGCAACAGGTCTTTGGATACCGTATACTTCATAATTTTAGAGGAGAAGAAATGCCACTTATTTCTGTATGTATCCCTTCTTATAATCGTGCTCAATTCCTTGAACCCCTTTTAGATTCAATTCTACGGCAGGACTATCATGATTATGAAATCATTATTTGTGAGGATGCTAGTCCTCAACGTGAATTGATAAAGGAAATTATTAATAATAAATATACCAATGATAAAAGAATAAAATTCTTTCTTAACGAAACTAATTTAGGCTATGATGCTAATTTTAGAGAATTGCTTGATAAGGCGACTGGAGATTACTGTTTCTTTATGGGTAATGATGATCTCATGGCTGCTGGTGCTTTAAAGAAAGTTGCTAATGTGGTTCTGATGAATAGTAACATAGGACTCATTTTGCGTTCATATAGCTGGTTTTTTGGTGATCCTTCTTTACCCGAGCAAACGGTTCGTTATTTCGATACTGATAGAATCTTTCCTCCTGGTGCAAAGACGATTGGTACTGCATACAGGCGTTGTGGTGTTTTGTCAGGTTATGTAATTCATAGGGAAGCTGCAATTTCATTTTCCACTGATGAGTTCGATGGATTTTTGTATTACCAAATGTATTTAGCGGCTGCTGTCTTAGCTAAGATGCGTGCCTATTATATTCATGATGTTTTAACTCTTTCTCGTGCTACTGAAAGTCCTGACTTTGGAAATAGTGCTCGTGAGAAAAGCATTTTTACTCCAGGTAAATATACGCCAGAGGCAAGAGTTCATATGGTAACTGGAATGTTGACTATAGCGCGTCGAGTAGAAGAAAAGACTGGTATTAAATTTGCAAATTTGGTTGAAAGTGATATAGCGAACTATGTCTACCCTTATATTAGTGATCAGCTCAATTTGAAGCCTAATGAATATCTAGATTTTCATAAAAAGCTTGGAGATCTCGGATTAAAAAAATATAGGATGTTTCATGTTCACTTTTTATTAGGGTATATTCTTAAAGAGAAGGGTTATAATATGGTCACTAAGTTTATACGTTCTAAGATGGGCAGGTCTCCTCAGATAGGAAGTGTCTATGATGGCGACGCCGTCTGAAAAAAAATCAAAAAAGATACCCATAATTATTTCTCCCTATGGAATAGTTATACTTACGACTCTTGTTTCATTTATATTATGGTGCTTACCAGATTTTAGCGGGAATTTACGTAAAGGTTTTGATAATTATTTTTCTCCTACCTCTTCAGGAATAATTATATGCTTTCTGTGGCTTTTGACTATAATTTTTTGTTCCTATTTTAGCTTTATGATTGGCAGTAAGTTGAAGTTAACATCTGAGAGGCTAAATATTTATGCCAACGTAGAATCTTATGAAGTTTTTAAATTATTAATTTTTTTGGGAATAGTGGGAGTAGTCTATGTCTTGGCAGGTATAGTAAGTGCATTGGGTATAAACGGAATCTTGCGAGCTGTCTCCGGGGGAGAAGCTAATGCTTTAAAAGATACTTTGTATTCAGACTACAAAATCGGTCTAGCAAGTTTTAGGTATATGTCTATCCCTGCTGCAGCTTTAGGATTTTACCACTTGCTAAATAGGCGATATATCTTTATGTCATTTATTAGTATTATTTCTCTACTCGTTGTTACATTGATCAGTAGTCGTTTGAGTTTGGTTTACACGGTTTTTATTTTTATTTCACTTATATACTTAAATGGAAAATTAAAAGTAAATAGGACTCAAATTATTATTGGTTTTTTGATTTTATTTCACTTGCTATGTTTTTTAAACTATACTAGGAATATTAATTTTTATAGAAGTATAGGAATAAATAACTTTTATATGGCTGGTATCAGCGAAATTGTAACCTACGTTGGATCTCCCTTCCAGGGTTTTTTGGCCTCAGGTACGTATGGGGATATATTATCAAATAAAACTGAAGAAGAGACACATATTTATACTGGAGTTTCTATAGAACTAAGCACAAATAGTGCCTTTTTAGAATTGCTGCGACGATATAGTTTGATTCAGGCATTTTTGATTATTTCTATTAGTGCTACTCTTGGAGCATTTCTTATGGCAGTCGCCCTAAAAAATAGATATAATATTCTGGGACTTTTATTTGGTGTTGTTGGCTATTGCTTTGCTGAAACTTGGAGAGTATTTTTATTCGGTCAAGGCATAGTATATACAATTATTATACTTATTTTTTCTATGGCGATTTTCTTGACTCTCTTTCCTAGAATAAGGTGGAAGAATAAATGACATTTATTACACAGAATGGAGCAACAACGGTATTTGATTCTCGTTGGATTGGTGAGCATGGCATAGGGCGTTTTGCGCAAGAAATAAGACGGCGTTTGCCACCAGTCACTCACGATATTACGGGGCATGACCCAGTTTCAGCTAAAGGGTTGCTGGAGCTAGAGCTAAAAGCGATGTTGTTAGGATTAGCACAGAAACAGCAAATTTTTTTTTCACCGAGTTACACACCGCCTGTAACCTGGCGTGGTCCGATGGTTTTTACTATTCATGATCTCATTCACTTGGATGTAGTTGAGGAGCAGTCACGTTTTAAGACTCTTTACTACCGTTATGTTGTAAGACCAGCTGTTTTACGCGCTCACCGGGTACTGACCGTGTCCGAATATTCGAGGCAGAGGATTTTGCAGTGGAGTGGCGTAGCCCCGGAAAAGGTAGTAGTAGTCGGTAACGGCGTTGATCCTGCCTTTTCACCGGATGGGCCCAAATATATGCCGGGTTTTCCGTATATGTTTTATGTCCGCAATGGTAAACCGCATAAAAATGTTGCCCGTCTGCTGGAAGCATTTGCACAAATGGACGTTCCAGGGGTACGCCTGTTATTGAGCGGAAAAGCGGATAACGATATCCGGCATCTGGCTTTACATTTAGGCATTGATGACCGGGTTGTTTTTTCAGGGCGTATTCCTGAGGAAGACCTTCCGAGTTATTACCGGGGAGCGGCGGTGGTCACTATGCCGTCTCTCTATGAGGGTTTCGGCCTACCTGCCTTGGAGGGAATGGCCTGTGGTGTGCCTGTCGTCGTGTCTAATACGACTTCGTTACCCGAGGTGGTGGGAGATGCAGGACTTCTGGTTGATCCCTGCGATCCTGGAAGCATTGCCGCAGGTCTGACGCGTGCGCTGACGGACGAGTCTCTCCGGAGCACGTTGCGTGAGCGCGGCCTGGAGCGTGCGCAACTGTTTAATTGGGATGATGTCGCCGCTAGAGTTCGGCAGGAACTTGATCTGGCAGGAGTAAAATGAAGAGCGTCTATATTCAGGATTGGCTGGCAGGCGGTTTTGCCGGAAGCGAAAAAGTACTGGCAGAAATGCTGGCTACCCGTAAAGCGCCGATTTACACCATGGTGCATAAATCTGAGGATTTTCATGGAACACCGTTGGAAGACGTGCAGGTGTATACCAGCCCCATTCAGCACTGGCCTAAAGGAGTCAGCAATTACCGAACCTATCTTCCCTTCATGCCCTATCAGATCGAGCAATTTGATTTGACGGAATATGACACTATCGTGTCGAGTAGTCATGCAGTCGCTAAGGGTGTGCTGGTCGGTGCAGGGCAACTTCATATCAGTTATGTCCATTCACCAATCCGTTACGCCTGGGACCTCTATCAGCAGTATCTCCGGGAGGCCAATCTGACCAGCGGTGTCAAGGCCACGCTGGCGAAGATTGTCTTACATTACATTCGGATCTGGGACTCCTCGACTGCTAACCGTGTGGACGTTTTCCTGGCGAACAGCGAGTATGTCGCTAAGCGGATCTGGCGCACCTACCGTCGCCCGGCCCGCGTGCTCTATCCACCTGTGGATGTCGCTCGCTTCGACCATACCCGGCCACGTGAAGAGTTCTATTTCACCATGAGCCGCTTCGTACCGTACAAGAAAATGGATTTGATTGTCGAAACGTTTACGCGTCTTGGTAAACCACTGGTGGTGATTGGAAGTGGGCCCGATTTTGAAAAGGTCAAAGCTTTGGCTGGGCCGAATATTCAACTGCTGGGCCGTCAGCCGGATGAGGTGGTCGCGGACTATATGGCCCGCTGTAAAGCTTTCGTCTTTGCGGCGGATGAAGACTTTGGCATCGTGCCTGTAGAGGCGCAGGCTGCGGGTGCCCCTGTCATCGCTTACGGAAAAGGTGGCAGTCTTGAAACGGTGATTCCGGATCAGACCGGGGTATTTTTCGGCCAGCAGAATGTAGAGAGCCTCTCCCGCGCAGTTGGCATTTTTGAACAGAAGGCAACTACTTTCAGTGCGGAAACGATTCGTCGGAATGCCGAGCGTTTTCGCACCGAGAATTTCAGACGCCAGTTCGCGGCTATTCTCGAAGCGGCGGAAACGGCCAAGGCAAGTGGTGAGGACCCCGAACGCGCTGTGTTGAGTCTAAAATTGGAGAACCTATGACCCCTTCGATCCCCCAAAATCTGCTCGTGACTGGTGGCTGCGGCTTTATCGGCAGCAATTTCGTGCGTTACTGGATGGGGCAGCACCCCGAAAGCCATGTGGTGGTCTATGACAAGCTGACCTATGCTGGCCGCAAGGAAAATCTTCACGACCTCTGGAGTAACCCAAATCTGAAACTGGTGGTGGGCGACATCGGTGACCAGGACCTGGTGCGTAAGACCTGCCAGGAGAACAAAATTGACCTGATCGTCAATTTTGCTGCCGAGACCCATGTGGATCAGAGCATTCTGGGACCGCTTGTCTTTACGGATACCAATGTGCATGGGACCCACGTCCTGCTCGAAGTGGCCCGGGAACTCGGCATACGCCTGCATCACATCAGTACCGATGAAGTGTACGGGCATATCAAAGACAATCATCAGAGTGTCGAAACCGACGAACTGGCGCCCCGCAGTCCTTACGCAGCGAGTAAGGCGGCGGCTGACCAGCTGGTGCAGGCCTACGCCATCACCTACGGTATTCCAGTGACCATTACGCGCGGTGCTAACAATGTGGGGCCTTATCAGTATCCGGAAAAGGCCGTACCGCTGTTCAGCACGAACGCTATTCTGGGTGAACCCCTGCCGGTTTACGGTGACGGCCTTCAGATGCGTGACTATGCCCATGTGTATGACCACTGCACTGGCATCGAAACGGTCCTGCTCAGGGGCAATATCGGTGAGGTGTATAACGTCGGCACCGGGCGTGAGATGACCAATCTGGAGATGGTCGATATCGTTCTGGGCACCCTGGAAAAGAGTCATGATCTCGTGAAACACGTGACTGACCGCCCTGGGCATGACCGCCGGTACTCGATGAACGTCGATAAGCTCCGTGCGCTGGGCTGGGAGCCGAAGTACGATCCCAAACAGGCCGTTGCTGAAGCCGCCAGATGGTACACCGAGAATCAGTGGTGGTGGGAGCCTATTCGGAGCGGCGAATTCCGTGAATACTACAATAAACAGTATGCCGAACGGCTGGCTGGCGTGCAGTCTGGAGCCGGGCAAGCATGACCACGACGCGTAAGGGCATTATTCTGGCGGGTGGAAGCGGTACACGGCTGTACCCCGCGACGCTGGCGGTCAGTAAACAGCTCTTGCCTATCTACGATAAGCCGATGATCTATTACCCACTGACGACCCTGATGCTGGGCGGGATGCGTGAAATCCTGATCATCTCGACCCCTGAGGACACCCCACGCTTCAAGCAGCTGCTGGGTGACGGGTCGCAGTGGGGCATTCACCTGGAGTACGCCGTGCAGCCCTCACCCGATGGTCTGGCCCAGGCCTTCATCATCGGTGAGGACTTTATCCGAGGCCATCCCAGTGCCCTGATTCTGGGCGATAACATCTTTTATGGTAATGATCTGTCGGACCTGATGGAATCGGCAGGCCAGAAGAAGGATGGGGCTACTGTCTTTGCCTATCAGGTCAGTGATCCTGAACGCTACGGGGTGGTTGCTTTTGATGGGTCCGGTAAGGCCCTGAGCATCGAAGAAAAACCGGCCCAGCCCAAGTCCGATTTTGCGGTGACGGGCCTCTACTTCTATGATGAGCGGGTCTCGGAGATTGCCAGAAGTATCAGGCCCTCGTTGCGGGGCGAGCTGGAAATCACTGACCTGAACAATGTGTATCTGCAGGAAGGCAGTCTGGAGGTTCAGCTGATGCGCCGGGGCTTTGCCTGGCTTGATACGGGGACTCATGAGAGCATGCTCGAAGCCAGCCTGTTTATTCAGACCATCGAGCACCGTCAGGGCCTGAAAGTGGCGGCTCCCGAGGAGATCGCGTGGAGTCATGGCTGGATTACCACCGAATCGCTGCTCGCCCAGGCGGAGAAGCTCAAGAAAAACCAGTACGGCAAATATCTTATTAAGATTGCCGGGGAGAAATTTCGTGCCTGACCATAAGATCAAGCTGGACAAGCAGTATGCCGACGCCCTTAATTTCGAAAGCTATCCGGCAGCGCCGCAGATTGAGGGCGTCTGGGTTCACGCCCTTAAGAAAAATCGCAGCGAGAACGGGGCTTTCATGGAATACGTTCGTCTGGACGAAAACGGTGTGCAGGGCTTGCCTGGGCAGCTCACACCGCGCCAGATCAGCGTTTCCTGGGCGGCTCCCAGGCGCATCAATGCCTTTCATATCCATGTCAAGGAAGAGCAGAATGAAATCTGGTGCGTATTGCAGGGCCAGTTGATGATCTGGCTGGTGGACTGCCGTGCAGGAAGTGCAACGCTAGGAATCAAGCGCAAACTGGTATTCAGCGGTGAGCAGCCCATGCTGGTCCATATTCCCAGTGGGGTCGCGCACGGGTATCAGGCAGGTGAGCAGGGCGCGACTTTGCTCTATACGATGGACGCGCAGTTCGATATCACTGATCCCAATGAAGGCCGCTTGGCCTGGAATATCTTCGGTGAGCAGCTCTGGGCCGAGGATATGGGATGAACATTTTGCTGACGGGTGGCTCGGGCCGCCTGGGGACTGAGCTGCGTGCCCTGATCCCTGGGATAGTGGCTCCCACTTCTGCCGAGATGAATCTGACTGATGCTGAGCAGGTCCTGGCCGTGGTGCGGCGCGAACGGCCTGACGTGATTGTCCATGCGGCGGCATATACCAATGTCGGCGGGGCCGAAAAAGACCGGGAAGCCTGCTGGAATGCCAATGTGGTCGGCACCCGTCATATCGTGGCGGCGGCCAATGCGGTAGGCGCAAAGCTTGTTCATATCAGCACGGACTACGTCTTCAGTGGAAATGAGGGGAATTACCGTGAAGGCGATACCCTGGGCCCAGTGGTCAACTACTACTCGCTGACCAAGCTGGTGGCCGAGGAAGCTGCCCGCGCCGCGCAGAACCATTTGATTGTCCGTACCAGCTTCAGGCCACGTGAATTCGCCTATCCCGTGGCCTTCAGTGATGTGTACACCGGGCAGGATTATGTTGACATCATCGCGCCTGAGATTGCTCTGGCCGTCGAACATGCAATGAATATTTCCGATGAAGTGCTGCATATCGTGACCGAGCGCAAGAGTGTCTTCGAGCTTGCCAGGCGGCGTAAACCGGACGTGCAGGAAGGGACGCGTTCCCAGGCAGGGGTAACTTTGCCCAGCGACGTGAGCCTGAACACGGAGCGTTGGGGGGCCTTGAAAATGAGCTGGCAGGATGCCGCAGAGCAGTAAGGTACAGCCCCAGATTATTGACCTGACCCGGGAAATACCGCAGGGAGTAAAAGTCAGTGGTTTATCCGCGCCAAAGTTCGATGGGGCCAATTACTATCGCCAGCCTGTCGGGCCAGAGAGTGGTGTTGACTTTACCGTTCCACAGACCAGTTTCGTACAGTTGGAGTACCAGCTTTTTTCTCCAGACAAGGATATTAACAGTGCTTTAAAGCTGGATGGGAAAACAATCGGTACGGCCCCGTTTCCGGCAGGTAAATTCCTTTCTAATATTCAGCTGGGAGACTTCGTAGCTCCAGGTCCGCATCATTTTGAGCTGGCTTATGATTGCTTGAATTCCTGTACAAAGATCAGCCAGTACTGGACAAGAGTGCATCTTCTGGATGCCAGCCAGCTCTCTGCTATTGAGCCCGTGGGGTTCAGTGCCGAACACTGGAAACACTATGCTCCGGTTACTCCACTTAAGATAGAGGGCACTGGTTCGCTCAATTTTGATGGGGTCAATTACTGGAAAGCGGTGCAGGCCTCCCAGGTAAGAATCAGTTGGCCGCCTGATATAAAGCCTCTTGACATAAGCTTTCAGCTTAATGGCAGCCAGGACTTCCGGGTGACCACCAGACTTGGCAATAAAGTACTCGGCGTCCGTACAGTGAAGGCAAAACAGGGCATTGATAATCGGTTCAATATTGTCGGTCAGTCTCAAGAGCACACACTGACGTTTACAGTTGAGTGCCTTAACGGGCCCAGGACTACCTGTACGTCACTTTACTTTCCTGAAATGACTGTGTTGAAGCCAGCCACTCATCTGACTTCCGGTCTAGGTGCTTTGCTTGGTGCTGTCGTCATATGTGGCGCAGCTCTTTGGCTGCTGGCCTTAGGTCCGCGCCGCGTAGACTAAGGCCCACACAGACCCACCAGAGCTCGGCAAAGTGAGGGCTGGGAACCGCAATAACCACGTCGACGACATTCATAGCGGTAAAACCGTAGAGTACGGCCAGCACAAAGGGGTCACCCAGAGCAATGGCTCGCCATAGGGCGTATCCCATCACTATCACCAGTCCACTCAGGCCGATGACGCCACTTTCGAGCAGCCAATGGAGCCAGATGTTATGGGCAATCAACCAAACACTTGACCAGCGACTGAGTTGGGCCGGGCAATCGATCTTGTTGCGCTGAAGTGTCGGTGTCAGCTGGCAACCATCTTTGAATAGATAGGTGAGGTATGGGCCGCCCTGATAGGGGCCTACTCCTCCTGCTGGACTGGTTTGCCAGCCTTTCAGAGCGTCTTGCCAGATGTACTCGCGCCCACTGGTCTGATCATTGAGCAGGCGGTCAAGTGGCTTAAGATTGACGTTCAAAGAGCTGGATAAGCTTGCAGCACCGATAACCACGATCGCCGGGAGCATAATCCACCACCGCCTCTTGTGTCCCCCAAAGGCCAGCGCCGCCAGTGACCCTACTCCTAGGGCCAATAGCGGTCCACGACTGCCCGCAGCTAAAAAGGTTATTAAGGCTGTTAGGCCCGCTGCCCAGCGCCAAGAGGTGCGCCCCCCTTTCCAGAACATAACGGTCCAGAGAGCAATGACTGCCACCAGGCCGAGCGAAACGATGTAGTAGTACGGGTGACCTAGCCGCGCCTGCACCCCGCCCCAGCCCTGGGTATGTAACGTGTAGATCCACGCTGTCAGAAAAATGATCAGCTGTCCCCAGAGCAGTGGTCTCAGCTGCTGACTTTCACGGAGGTACACGCCAACTGCGATCATCGCCAGAATAAACAGTGTTCGGAGCGTGGCGAGGCCGAGCGAGATGAGAGGTTCAGGTGTGAAAAGTGTAGCCACCACCTGAGTCGCCACGAAAAAGAACAGAATTCTCCGTGCGTTGAGCGGCAACTGACGCAGAAAGCCGAGTGCGCCGAAAGCCAGTAGATAAAGCGGTGGGAAAACAGGAATAAAACTCAGTACCGCACTGACCCAGCGTGGGACTGGAGGACTTGAGGAAGGGGACACGCCGTGCAGTATAAGGAAGGTCGTGGAGTTGACTGGTTTTATTGATTAAGTGTCAGGTCGGTCACACACCTTCCTGTAGCTCACAGTCCGGCGTTCCAAAGAGGGCGGCGGCCTCTCCCAGTTCAGGTCTGCACTTGGCCCGCCCCGCGCTTTTGCAGCTCGGCCAGTGCGCCAGGAACGTGAACGGTGTGCAGCATGTTCCGCAGCTCGTAGACCAGCTTGCCCTGGGGGTCAATCACGAACGAGGCGCGGTTGGACACGCCCATGAGCGAGGTCAGGCCGCCCATCACCCCGTACGCCTTGCAGATGGTCTGGTCGGGGTCGGGCAGTAGCGGGTAGCTGAGGTGGCACTTCTCGCGGAAGGCCGCCTGCCCGCCCTCGGAGTCGGTGCTGATGCCGATGACCTGCGCCCCGTATTTCTCAAATTCGGGTAGCATGGCTTCAAACTTCTGCGCCTCGATGGAGCAGCCGTAGCTGTTGGCCTTGGGATAGAAGTACAGCACCACCCATTTGCCGCGCAGCCCAGCCAGCGAAATCTGTTTGCCGTCGTCACTGACGCCAGAAAAGTCGGGGGCGGGCTGGTTGAGGGGTAATTTGCTCATGCGCTGGCTCCCTGCTTGTTTCCCAGGCGAATACGCATCCCGCGCAGTTCGTAGCCCTTGACAATCTCGTTGGAGCCGATGGTGGGATGTTTGACGATTTCCAGGTCGTTCCACATCAGCAGTCGGCGCAGGAACATATCCGACTCCTTGATCGCCAGGAACGCGCCGGGGCAGCGGTGCGGGCCGTCGCCGAACGCCAGTCCTTGCGCCTGCACGCCGCGCGGCAGCTTGCGGTGAGGGCAGATTTCCTCGGCATCGTCGCCCATCACGGCGGGGTCAGCGTTGGCGGTCTGAATGTTGAGGGCAAAAGTGGTGTCTGCTGGGTAGTGCTGGCCTTCAAGTTCCATATCCTTCTCGGCCTTGCGGTACAGCATGGTGACCACCGGGTCAAGGCGCAGCAGCTCGTGCAAAATCGCGTGGCGCTCCTTTTCAGTGCCGTGCACATAGTCGGCGCGGAGGTCTGGGTGTTGCAGCAGCTGGTAAGCCGCCAGGGTAATGAATTCGCGGGTGGTAATCATCCCGGCGGTGGCGTAGGTGATGCACTCGGTCAGGATTTCCTGGTCGCTGTACTTGCGTTCCAGCAGGTAGCTGATGAGGTCATCTTTGGGGGCCTTCTTGCGGGCCTCGATGGCGGGTTTGACGTCCAGCCCGAAGAACAGCGCCACCGACCCGCCCATCGAAACGTCGCGGAGGGGTGAGGACTTGATGACCGCGCCGGGTGCGCCGTCCATCCCGGTGGAGACGAACGCCTCGATGCGTTTTTCCATTCCCGGCAGGAGGCTGCTGGTCAGCCCCACCACATTAGCGGCGACCTCAACGGCCAGGTGCAGGCTCAGGTCGTCCAGATTCATCTCGCCCTTGCGGTGCAGTTCGCCCAGCATCTCGTCGCACAGCTTGGCAATCATGGGGCCGTAGCTGTTGACGGCGGTGGGCGTGAAGTATTTGGCGGTGGCGCGGCGCATTTCGGTGTGCTCGTCGCCCTGCATGTGCAGCACCGGGGGGTGCATGCCGCGCGTCGGATCAGCGGCAAACTTCGCCAGAAAGCCCGCCTGGGGGGCCTCGTCATCCTTGAGCAGCTGGCGCACCGACTCGTAAGTCTGGGCCTGGGTCAGGTCTGCTAGGTCGGGATTCTCGGCCCCCAGGCGGTCATAACGGCGGGTCAGCGACTCGGTTTTGCCGCTGAAGGGGCAGCCGGAGGCGGGGGTGGGTGGGTTGGGCTGATTGGGTTGATTGGACTGGGTCATGGGGTGTACTCCTTGAGATGAGCCGGGTTCAGGTGGGACGCACCAGCCCGGCCAGGGTCAAAATCAGGTCTTCGCGTTTGGCGCTGTCCAGACCCGAAAGGTACGGTTCCGTCACTGCTTCAGCGGTCTTAAGGCCCTGTTGCCAGGCTGCTAGGCCGCTGGCCGTCAGCTCCACCACCACCTGCCGCCCGTCGCGGAGGGCGCGGGTACGCTGCACAAAACCTTTTTCCTCCAGGCTCCCCAGCAGGCGGCTGACCTCGTAACGCGGCATCTGCAGGTCTACGGCCAGCTCGGCGGGCGAGTAAGCGCGGCTCTGCAGGTAGCCCGCCGCGATAAATTCCTTGAGGTCCAGGCCGCTTTCCTCGCGCAGCCGCGCCGCGCCGTCGGCCGCCAGCGATTGCCAGAGGCTCCACAGCGCCATCAGCAGTTGAATGGGAGGGGAAATCGTCATAGGGAAGAGGCGGGCCGCACCCGTTCCGACCACTCCGCCAAGTTATTGCAAGATGCAACTATTTTGATGAGAGGGGGTTGAGGTGTCTAAGCGAGAAAAGTGGCCTCTCCAACTTCTTTTTCGCCGTTCCAGCTTTCCGGCCTGAATTAATCGAATCCTGAGCTAAGCCTGGGATGTTCACAGGTCATCCCATTTTTACTTTTTCCCCCTGTTCCCTGTGGCATCTTCAGCCAAAGGAGGCGGTATGACTCAAAAAGTGCAGTCTGGTGCAGGAATGCTTTCATCCGAGCGCGGCATCTTCGGGGTACTGAGCGTCACCCTGCTGGCCCTGGGGGTCAGTTCACGTTCGGCGGTGGGCAAGCTGGCCCTAGGTGGGGCAGGCGCAGCTATGGCTTATCTGGCGCTGAAAGGTGAAAATCCGGTCGCTCCGGCGCTGAAAATTGAAACCACTGCCGAACCCGGCGAGGTACTCATCCGCGAGGCGGTGACCATCGGCAAGCCCGCTGACGGGCTGTACGCCCTGTGGCGCGACTTGCCCAACCTGCCGCGCCTGATGTCCAACGTGCAGAGTGTGGAAGTCCTCAGTGACACCCATTCCAAGTGGACGGTCAAGGCTCCGCTGGGGCAGACGGTGAGCTGGGAAGCCGAACTGACCGCCCAGGAAACGGGCAAGCGGCTGGCTTGGCAATCTCTGCCCGGCTCGGTCATCGACAACAGCGGCGAAGTCGTTTTCCGTCCCGCGCCCGGCAACCGGGGCACTGAAGTGGTGGCGCGTCTAACCTACAAGCCACCGCTGGGCACGACGGGCGCGGTGCTGGCCCGCGTGCTGGGCCAGGAACCCGCCCAGCAAATCCGCGACGACCTGGCCCGTTTCAAGGCCGAGCAGGAACTGGGATTTGCCCCCACCACCAACGGGCAGACCAGTGGCCGCCCCGACGCCGGAGTCAAGACCAAAGACGAAAGCCCCAAGGCCCAGGCCGACCAGAAAGCGGCTGAACAGAACAAGACCGGACAAACTAAGGGAGGACAGGCATGAAAGCTCTCATCTGGCAGGGCGTGAACAACGTCAGCGTGGAAACGGTCCCTGACCCCACGCTGCTGCTGCCCACCGACGCCATCATCAAAATCACGTCTACCGCCATCTGCGGCTCCGACCTGCACCTGCTCGACGGCTTTATTCCCAGCATGGAAAAGGGCGACATCATGGGCCACGAGTTCATGGGGGAGGTCGTGGAAGTCGGCCAGGACGTCAGGAAGCTGAAGGTCGGTGACCGTGTCATCGTGCCGTTCAACATCGCTTGTGGCGTATGCGACAACTGTAAACGTGGCAACTTCGCTGCCTGCGACAACTCCAACCCCAACCACCGCATGGCCGAGGCGCTGTACGGCGCGACCAGCGGCAGCGCTCTGTTCGGTTACTCGCACATGTTCGGCGGCTACGCGGGCGGGCAGGCGCAGTACGTGCGGGTGCCGTTTGCCGACGTGGGGCCGTTCAAGATTGAAACTGGCCTCAAAGACGAGCAGGTGCTGTTCCTGACCGACATTTTCCCGACCGGTTATCAGGCCGCCGTCAACTGCAACATCGAGCCGGGCCGCGACGTGGTGGCCGTGTTCGGCGCGGGGCCGGTGGGCCAGTTCTGCGCCCGTAGTGCTCAGATGCTGGGAGCCGCGCACGTCATCGTGATCGACCGCGTGCCAGAACGGCTGGCGATGGCTGAAGCGGCAGGCTGCCAGACCATCAATTACGAGCAGGAGGACGTGCTGGTCGCCCTGCTGGAAGCCACCGGCGGGCGCGGCCCCGACCATGTCATCGAGGCGGTGGGGATGGAAGCGCACGGCCACGGCCCCGGTGCGGCGCTGGACAAGATTCAGCAGAACCTGAGGCTATCCTTCGACCGCATTACCGCCCTGCGCTGGGCCATCCTGAGCTGCGCCAAGGGCGGCACCGTCAGCATGCCGGGCGTATACGGCGGTCTGGTGGACAAGATGCCGATGGGCGCGGCCTTCGGTAAGGGCCTGGTGTTCCGCATGGGCCAGACCCACACGCACAAGTACCTGCCTGACCTGCTGGGGCGCATCGAGTTGGGTCAGATCGACCCCAGTTTCGTGATTACCCACCGCGCCAGCCTCGACCAGGCTCCGGACCTGTACAAGACCTTCCGGGATAAGAAAGAAGGCTGCATCAAGGTTGTGCTGAATCCCTGGGCTTAAAACTCAGCGAGCAAGTGGGCCGACTGGCGAAAGCGTCAGCGGCCCGCTTTTTATTGCCTTGCGACGCGGCTTGGAACAGCAGTCTCTCTGGGTTTTGTTTTGGACTGAGAGCCTCATAGTGAGCTGACTTTTGTCGAGACCGAACAATCATTGCTTAGCCGAGCTGATGAACGATTCCCTTCGTCTGTTCGTACAGTTCCCGGTAGAGCTTATACAGGCGGTCGTATTCTGCCTTCTGCGCTGGGTTTGCTGTGATCTGTTCGCCAGGTTTGACCCAGGTCTTCAGGTCGTTCCGCGTCAGCACGCCCGCTGCCAGGCCAGCCAGAAAAGCGTCGCCGTAGCTAGCCCCGACGGTCACGGGCGGCACTTCCTGGGTTTCGCCACTGATGTCGGTCACGATCTGAAGCCAGGTGCTGCCCTTGGTGCCGCCGCCGACCGCGATGATGCGCCTGATCTGCGCCCCCAGGTCACGGAAGGCCTCGATGTTGTGCCGGATGCCGAAGCCCACGCCTTCCAGCGCGGCGCGGAACAGGTCTTCGCGGGTGTGCGAGAGGGTCAGCCCGGCAATCACGCCCTTGGCCCGTGTGTCGTTGATCGGGGTGCGCTCGCCACTGAAATAGGGTAGCAGCAGCAGACCATTGGCGCCCGGCGGAACCTGCGCAGCGGCGCTGAACAGGGCGTTGTAGGCTTCGCCGGTCGGTTTTTCCTGCACCAGCTCATCGACAAACCAGCGTGTCAGGCTGCCGGAGGTGCTCATGCCTGCGGCCAGATTGACCTGGTTCTCGAAGGCCCCGCCCACCGACCAGACCCGCGCATCGGGCGTGGAGTGCTCCTGCACGAGGATAAAAAAGAGCGAACTGCCATACATGATCATCAGGTCACCGGGCTGCACCGCGCCTACGCTGATGCCTTCCGAGAGCGCGTCTACCGTGCCCACCGCCACGGGGGTGCCTTCTTTCAGACCGGTCAGTTGCGCGGCCTCAGACGTCACCGTTCCGGCTAGTTGGTCGCTCCAGGCGAGGCGCGGCAGGAGGTCCAGGCCCCTGTCTCCGAGCACCGGGCCAGCGTGTGTAGCGTCCCACTCGCGCTTTTGTGGGTTATACAGCGGCATGGTATGTGCCCCGGTGTGGTGGTCGATGACGTGCTCGCCGGTCAGGCGGTACACCAGATAGCTGCTGGCGGTGGTCAGCGTTTTCGTCTTCGCCCACACCTCAGGCTCGTGCTCGCGCAGCCAGCGGATCTTGGGGCCGATCGCCTGGCTGGTCAGGGCCATCTGGCTGAAGTCGAAGACCGTCTGCTCCCCGATTTCGGCGTTGAGGGCATCGATCTGGGCCTGGGCACGGGTGTCCACGCCGTATAAAATGCCGGGGCGTAAGGGCCTGCCCTGTTCATCCAGCGGGAGCAGCGTCGGCCCGATGGCGCTCAGGGCGATTCCGGCCACGCGTTCGGCAGCTCCCGGTTCTTGCAGCAGTTCGCGGATGATGGTCTGCGTATCGCCCCACCAGACCTGCTCGGCGTCGTGCTCGACGTGGCCGTGCTGCGGCATGGAGATGTCGTGTGGCACGGTGCACTGGCGCAGGATATTCCCCTGCACGTCCACCAGGACGCCTTTACTCGAATAGGTTCCGACATCCACTCCGATGAGCAGGGCCGAGGGACTGCGGCTGTTACTGGACATCGATCAGCACCTTCATGCTGGTTTTCTTCTCGCGGTCGGCAAACTCGAAGGCCTCCGGGGTCTGTGCGAACGGGTAGCGGTGCGTGACCAGCGCGTCCAGGTCGACCTGCCCGCTGGCGACCAGTTCGATGGCCGTGGGATAGCAGTTGGCGTACCGGAACACCCCCTTGATGACGGCTTCCCGCTGCGCTGCTCCCGCGATGTCCAGACTGATTTCGGGGTCGGGCGGCAGCCCCACCAGCACGACGCTGCCGCCCGGTCTGGGTGAGGCCAGGGCCAGGCGTGTGGTCGCCAGGGTCCCCCCGGTCTCGAAGGCCACGTCTACTCCGGCGTGGGACAGCGGCACGCCGTCACGTTCGGCGGTCAGCTGGCGAATAAAATCGAGGGGATCGCCATTGCGGGCATTGAAGGTATGGGTGGCCCCCA
The DNA here is from genome assembly GCA_018260275.1 of Deinococcus sp. Classification (GTDB taxonomy): domain Bacteria; phylum Deinococcota; class Deinococci; order Deinococcales; family Deinococcaceae; genus Deinococcus. The sequence continues at coordinate 11,475 of JAGLBK010000001.1, read as the reverse complement.
CCTTGCGGGCAAGGTCGAGTCGAAAATCCTCGATGTCCACGGCGATCAGGGTGGTTGCTCCCGCTGCTCTGGCCGCCTGGATGGTCGTGCAACCGATGGGGCCAGCGCCGAACACGGCTATGCTCTGCCCGGGGCCGACCTCACCCTTCCGGGCGGCCCAGATGCCCACGGCCAGTGGTTCGAGTAGCGCGGCGGCATCGTCGGAAATGCTGTCGGGCACGGCAAAGGTAAAATCGTCGGGCCAGAGCACATATTCGCTGAGAGCGCCATCGACCGGTGGGGTCGCCATAAAAGTCATGTCGGGGCAGAGGTTGTATTTCCCCTGCTTGCAGAACGTGCAGCGGCGGCACGGGTAGCCCGGTTCCAGCGCCACACGGTCGCCAACCTTCAGGCGCGTGACCTCCGGCCCCACCGCGTCGACCACGCCGCTGACCTCATGGCCCAGCACCAGCGGTTGCTCGACCACATATTTGCCGATGCGGCCATGGGTAAAGTAATGCACGTCGCTGCCGCACACGCCCACGCGCCGCACCCGCACGCGCACTTCATGGGGACCGGGGTCAGCGACCGGGCGAGTTTCCCAGTTCAGTGTCCGGGTAGCTGAGAGCACCGATGTTTTCGATTGAATGGCAGGCATAGTTCTCCCTGAAAAGCAGCCGGGGAAGGCCACGTTCATTCTGTGCGCCTTCCCCGGAAAGTCACGAAGGGCGCTTTAAGTAGCTCTTGGCTACAGTTACGCGGGTCTGGGAAAAGCGCCCCAACCCGCTCTGCAAGCAGCTCTACGAGTCCACTTCCGCCGAGAGCTACTTGTGCCTACTCGCTCTGCTCGGGGCGATGATGTAATCATCACCCGGCAGGTACTTACCAGACGACGTAGCCACCGTCAATGACCAGAGTGTGCCCGGTCACGAAGCTGCTGGCGTCGCTGGCAAGGTAGACCACGGCGGGCGCAATTTCGCGCGGTTCGGCGAGGCGGCCCATCGGCGTGGTGCCCAGCCAGGTTTCGCGCCAACCGGGCGTTTCCAGGCCGCGTTTGGTCAGCGGGGTGGCGGTGTAGCCGGGTGCCACGGCATTCACGCGCACGCCCCGGTCGGCCCACTCGCCCGCCAGGCTGCGGGTCAGGTGGATAACGGCGGCCTTGCTGGCGTTGTAGGCGGCCTGTGGCTGCGGGTGGTTGCTGATCAGGCCGCTCATGCTGGCGGTGCTGACGATGCTGCCCCTGCCGCGCCCGAGCATATTTTTGCCGAACTCGCGGCAGCACCAGAACACGCCGTTGAGGTTCACGTCGTTCACGGTGCGCCAATCGTCGTCCGGGGTGTCCTCGGCGGGTGTATTCCGCACGATGCCCGCGTTGTTGACCAGGATATCCAGGTCGGGATATCTGGCAGCCAGGGCCTTCACCGCCGCCGGATCCGTCACGTTCAGCGTCTCGAAAGTGCCGCCGATGCTCTTAGCCGCCTCCGTGCCCACATCGGGGTTCATGTCGGCGATCACGACCCTGGCCCCGGCTTCGGCCAGGCCCTTGGCGATCTCGAAACCGATGCCCTGAGCGGCTCCGGTCACCAGCGCCTGCTGGCCGTCGAGCTTGAAGAGGTCGAGGATGGAACGGGCTTCGGGAACTTTGGTCATGGCAAACTCCTGCTTCTGAGAATGGGGAAAATGGTTCAGGCGAGCGCGAGCATGGCCCCGCGTGGGCCGTGGGCGGCGAGGCTTTCGCAGGCGGCCAGGTAAGCCGCCCGGAACTGGGGCTGCCCGGCCAGTTCGCCGAAAATATCGGGCTGGTTCAGGAAAGCGCCGGGGGTCTGCCGGTCGGCCTGCGCCGCTTGCTGAAGCTGTGCAGCGCGTGGGTCGACCAGTTCGGCTGCGGGCGTGCTGCGGACATATTCGGCCCAGGCCGCGACCACCAGCGCGATGTGAGAAATCTGGCCGCCCTGTGCCAGCCGCTCACGGGCCACGGGTAACAGGAACTTGGGAATACGCTCGGAAGCGTCGACCACCAGCCGGGCCAGCGTGTCGCGCACCGCCTCGTTGCTGAAGCGGGCGATCAGCTGTCGGCAATAGGCACCGAGGTCGATACCGGGGACCGGGCGTAGCGTCGGCAGGGCTTCCTGGCGCATGTAATCCAGCAGGAAGCGCTCGAAATCGGCATCCTGACAGACTTCGTGCACCTGGGTATAGCCCGCCAGCAGTCCCGGATAGGCCAGCGCCTGATGCGAGGCGTTCAGCAGACGCAACTTCATCAGCTCATACGGCTCCACGTCGGCGACCAGTTGCACGCCGACCTTTTCCAGTGCCGGGCGACCCAGTGGAAAATGATCTTCCAGCACCCACTGCTCGAAATCCTCGGCGATCACGGGCCACTCGTCGGCAATTCCAAAGTGCTGCGCCACTTCCTCACGCATCTGCGCGGTGGTCACCGGGGTAATGCGGTCTACCATTGAGTTGGGAAAAGCAACTTCCTGCGCAATCCAGTCGGCCAGCGCCGGGTCTTTCAGGCGGGCGAAGGCCTCCAGCACCCGCCCGGTGACGTGCCCGTTGCCCTGAATGTTGTCGCACGACATGACGGTGAAGGGCGCTATGCCACGCTCACGGCGACGGCGCAGGCCCTCGGTCAGGAAACCGAAGGTGGTTTTCGGCACCGCGCCGGGCTGAAGGTCGTGCTGAATATCCGCGCCGCCCGGATCGAATTCGCCGGTGACGTTGTTCAGACTGTAGCCGCCCTCGGTCACGGTCAGCGACACGATCCGGGTGTCGGGATGGGCCAGCTTTTCGATGACGGCTTCCGGGTTCTGGGGCGCGAACAGAAATTCCTTGATGGCCCCGATCACACGGGGCTGGGTGTCTCCGCCGGGCGTGTGCGTGACCAGGGTGTACAGGTGATCTTGCCGCTCCAAGATATCGCGCATCCGGGCGTCGCCGGGCAGCACGCCCACGCCGCAGATGGCCCACTCGTGGCCTTCCCCCTGGTTGAACAGGCGGTCGAGGTACATGGCCTGATGCGAACGGTGAAAGCCGCCGACGCCGAAGTGGACGATCCCTGTCTTGAGTTGCCCTGGGTCGTAGTTCGGTGTGGCGACGTTGGCAGGGGCAGAAGCCAGGGCCGCCGAGTTCAGGGGAATCGCGGCCACGTTATTTCACCGCCCCGAAGCTCAGACCGCGCACCAGTTGACGCTGGGCGACCCACCCGAAGATCAGTACAGGCAGCACCGTCAGGGTTGCGGCGGCGCTCATCTGCGCCCAGAACAGCCCCTCGCTGGTCTTGAACTGTCCGATATAGACGCTCAGCGGCGCGGCGTTCGAGCTGGTGAGGTTCAGCGCAAAGAACACCTCGTTCCAGGCAAAGATCAGGCACAGCAGGGCGGTGGCCGAGACGCCGGGCATGGCGAGCGGCAGGGCGATTCCGAAAAATTCCTGGCCCACGCTGGCCCCGTCCACCTTGGCCGCCTCGTAGATGGCGTAAGGGATTTCGGTCATGTAGGAGTGCATCATCCACACGACCAGCGGCAGATTCATCGTGGTGTACATCAGAATCAGGCCCGGAAGCGTGTCGAGCAGGTGCAGGTTCTTGAAGATCAGGAACAGCGGCACGATCACGCCGACGGCGGGCATGAACTTGGTCGAAAGCATCCAGCTCAGCACGCCCTGAGCGCGTCTGGTCGGGTAGACCGCCAGGGCGAACGCGGCAGGCAGGCCGAGGATAAAGGCCAGCAGCGTGCTTCCGAACGCCGCGATCAGGCTGTGCAGCAGGGCCGGGCCGTAGGTCGGCAGTGCCTTCTGAAAGTTTTCCAGCACCGGCTGAAAGAAGAAGACGGGCGGGCTGGCAAAGGCCTGCGACTCGGTCTTGAAAGCCGCCATGACCATCCAGACCAGCGGGAACAGGAACATCAGAGCGATCACGTACGTGATGACGGTCAGGAAAGCGTTGCGGACGCGGTGGCGGCTGCCGACGGCGTTGTGGTGGGTGGGTGCGGCGGTCACGTCATTCCCCCTTGCTGGGCTGGTTGCGGGTAATAATACGCAGCATGTACACGGCCAGAATGTTGGTCAGGACGACCGTGATGACCCCGGCTGCGCTGGCCAGGCCGATGTTGTATTCCGCAAAGGCTTTCTGGTAGATGAAGTACGGCAGGTTGGTCGTGGCGATGCCGGGGCCGCCCGAGGTCGAGCCGTAGATTTCGCCGTAGACCTGGAGCAGCGCGATCGTTTCCATCAGCACGACCACCTGAATGGCCTGGGTCCAGTGCGGTAAAACGATGTGCTGGAATTCCTGCAGGGGGCTGGCCCCGTCCAAGCGGGCGGCTTCCAGCTGGTCGTCCGGCAGGCTTTGCAGGCCCGTGAGCAAAATGAGCATGGCAAACGGAGTCCATTCCCAGGTGATCATGGCGACCACGCTGGCCATCGGGTACTGCGCCAGCCAGTCCACCGGCTGCCCGCCCAGCTTGGTAATGACCCACGAGAAAAATCCGAAGACCGGGTTCATCAGCATGTTCTTCCAGATGACGGCGGTCACGACCGGCATCACCAGAAACGAGCTGATGAGCAGGGTCCGCAGCAGTGAGCGGCCTGGAAACTCGCGGTTGAGCAGCATGGCGAGGCCGCCGCCGATGATCAGGGTCAGCACCAGCGAGGCGAGGGCCAGCACAATCGTATTCAGTACGATCTTGAGGTTCTGTGGATCGGTCAGCAGCGTGGCGTAGTTGCCCAGCCCGATGAACGGGCGGCTGGTCGGGTCCAGCAGGTTGTACTGAAAAAACGAGTAGTAGATCGTCATGAAAAACGGAACCTGAGTCGTCAGGATCAGGTACAGCATGGCGGGCCAGATCAGCGCAGCGGGGGAGAGCTTGAAGCCGCTCTTGGATTTTGGGGGCAGGGCAGTAGTGCCGGATGGATTGGCAATCGTCACGGAGTTCACCTCTAAAAAGGTTGCGGCTTGTCAGGAAAAGAGCTGCTCCTGAGTCCACCGCAACGGCTAATACGGATTCCGCTGAATTCCGCCGCAGTCAGGAAAGCACCGCCTGCGTCTCCATACCGCGAAACCCGTATTCTTTCCTACTCGCGTCTTGGTCAGAACGGACTCGCTTAAGCAAGCCTGACCGTATCCGCTCGGATTGAATCCAGCAGTTTTGGATTCAATCGGAATCCGTATAACTGCTGAATTGGTGTCCGGACTTACTTCTGGTAGCCGCCGTCCTTGGCGGTTTTCTGGGCAGCGTCCTGCATCTGCTTGAGGGTAGCGTCGATGGTGCTCTGACCGCTGAGGGCACCGGCGAGGTACTGACCGACCTGGGTGCCGAGGGCCTGGAACTGCGGAATCGAGATGTACTGGATGCCGGTATAGGGCACAGGGTCCTTGGTCGCCTTGGTCACGTCGGCGCTCTTGATGCTGCTCAGCACCAGGCTGCTGAAGGCTCCGGCGGCAGCCTTGTACTGGGGGTTGTTATAGGTGCTGTTGCGGGTGCCTGGAGGAACGCTGGCCCAGGTGCCCTTGGTCTTGGCGACCAGCGCGATGTAGTCCTTGCTGGTGGCCCAGGTCAGGAACTTGAACGCCGAGTCGGCCTGCTTGCTGCTCTTGGGAATGGCGAGGTTCCAGCTCCAGAACCAGTTGCTGCCGCGCGGGGTGCCGGGGCCGACCGGCGCTTTGGCAAAGCCGACTTTACCGACGACCTTGCTGTTGGCCGGGTCGCTCAGGAAGCCTGCGCCCACCGTGGCGTCGACCCAGATCCCGCACTTGCCCTGGCTCATCAGCGTCAGGTTCTCGGTGAAGCCGTTGCTGGTCGCGCCGGGAGGGCCGTACTTCTTGAGGGTATCGACGTAGAAGGTCACGGCCTGCTTCCAGGCGGGCGTATTGATCTGGGGCTGCCACTTCATGTCGTACCAGCGGCCCCCGAAGGTGTTGACCATCGTCGAGAACAGGCCCATGTTTTCGCCCCAGCCGGGCAGACCGCGCAGGCAGATGCCGTAGACGCCTTTGCTCGGGTTGTGAATCTTGCTGGCCAGCGTCTGAATCTGCTGCCAGGTGGGAGCAGCGGGCATGGTCACGTTCGCGGCCTTGAACAGGTCCTTGTTGTAGTACGTCATGCTGCTTTCGGCGTAGAAGGGTACGGCGTACAGCTGGCCGCCGTTCGACAGGGCGCTACGGACGGTAGGCAGCACATCGTTCAGGTCGTAGGCCTTGGCCAGGGCGGGGTCTTTGGCGAACATGGGCGTCAGGGGATCGAGCCAGCCGTTCTTGGCCCAGATCGGCACTTCGTAGCTGCCGACGGTGGCAAGGTCGAAGGTGCCTGCGCCGCTGGCGACATCCAGTGTGATCTTCTGGCGCAGTTCGTTTTCAGGCAGAGTGACCCATTTGACGTTGATGTCGGGGTACTTCTTGTTGAATTCGGGTGTCAGCTTCTGCATGGTCACCATGTCGGGGTTGTTCACGGTGGCAATGGTGATGGTGCTGGCGGCCTGAGCCGTGCCGAAAAGGGCCAGAGACAACAGTAAGATTCGCTTCATGAGATTCCTCCGGGGAGTGCCGGGCCGGGATGGACTCCCTGCCAGGCGGGAACTGGACGATACGGGGCGGGCGTAACCGTAACGGGATACGGCTGCGGGCCAGGTGGCCGCTCCACCTGCGCGCTTTTGAAAATGGTCTCGTGTCCATTAGTGACACACAAAGAGTGACATTTGTCCATAGCTGGGCCTTAATCGTTGACCTGGCCGTGATGGTCTCGTGTCCATCAATTCCTTGAGAAGTCATAAATATCCCGTCTGAGAGCGTAGAGTGGTCTCGTGCCCACGATTCAGGATGTCGCTCGGCTGGCTGGTGTCTCTGCTACGACGGCCAAGCGGGCGTTGCATGAGCCTCAGAAACTTACTCCCGCTACCTTGGCGCGGGTGCAGGAGGCCATCGAGCAGTTGAACTATGAACCCGACCAGCGTGCCGGGGCGCTGCGGGGCGGTCGCAACAGCACGGTGGGGCTGATTGTCGGCAGCATTCTGGAGCCGTTTTTTGCCCAGTTTGCCCGCGCCGTGACCCTTCACCTCAAAGAAGCGGGCTACAGCCTCATCATCAGTGAAAACGAGTACAGCGCCGCGCAGGAACTGACCGAACTGAGCCGCCTGTACGGGCAACGGGTCGCCGGGATCATGTTGCGGGCCGGGTACGGCGGCGACAGTCGGGATTACCTTGCCCGCCTGGCAGGCCGGGGCGTGACCATCGTCGAATTCGATTTTTCGCCGCCGGGGAGTCCGTATCCGTCGGTCAGTCTCGACAATGCCCAGGCGATCCGGATGGCGGTGCAGCACCTCGCGGCGCTGGGGCACAGGCGGATCGCGGCGCTGGGCACGTACCATCCGACCATGCACCCGGAAGACCGCAGCCGCGTTTTCCCGGAGGCGATGAATGCGGCGGGCCTGACTGTACCCAGGGAATATCAGCGTGTCACATTGCTGAATGAGGAGTCGGCCTACGAACTGACGCACGAACTGCTCGCGTTGCCCTGCCCCCCCACTGCCCTGGTGGCCCTGACTGGCACGCAGGCCATCGGTGCCTACCGCGCCCTGCAGGAGCTGAATGTCCGGCTGCCGGACGACCTGAGTCTGATTTCCTTCGACGACTATCCATGGACTGCACTGGTCGAACCCCCAATCACGGTGATTGCCCAGCCGGTCGAGCAGATGGCCCAGGTGGCGGCAGAGCTGATGCTGGCGCTTCTTGAAGGCCGGGCCGATTCGCTGAAAGTGCCGCAACTGTTCCCGGCCACCCTGATCGTGCGCGGCAGCACCAGCGTGCCCTCAGAAGTGCCAAGACGGTTCGGCTCATGACCGCTTTGAACAGATTCGTGCGGGTGCTCAAGGAGGCGGGACGCTCCGAACAAAAGTTTCCGGCAGAAAATAGAGTTCGTCTGAGGCGAAAAAAAACCTGCTCCACCCAAGAAAAACATCGGTCACAGCAGGGTTTTTAGTTTTCTTCTTGTGCCAGACAGGAGTCTTGGTTGAACGGCAGGATGCCAGAGGAACCAAAACCGGAAAGAACTGGGCATCTGGCTGAGCTGGTTTGGAGGCAAACTGGAAACTCTGCGCCAGGAGGCCAGATTTTCCGAAGCAGATTTTTGAGCCTGTGACCGATGTTGTTCCCATTTTGGTAGCTGGATTTGACGGCTGGGACAGGACTCTTCGATGCGTCGGAAACTTTTGTTCGGAGCAACGCCCGCCGCTGTCCACCTTCTATCTTGACTGGGCTTCCTCGCCTGCGCTTCGGGTGCATCCCACCAAAATGGGACGGACGGCAAGGGAGGTCATTTTTACTGTGCTGGTCACACGCCCCCTCTCTGCGAGCTGTACCAATCACCCTTCCGCCGCTCCGCAGCTCCCTCCCTCTCCGCAAGCGGCTCTACGAGTCCCACGAGTGGAGAGGGATAAGAAAGCACATCACAGACAGGTTTTTTCTGCTTCTCGAGAGAGGCGTTAAGCCCATTTATCCCAGAATGGTGGGATGCACCCCTGCGCTTCAGCTCAGGGTTGAGCGTGGAGCATTCGACGTAAGAGGGCTGTGCGCTACTGACTGTCGTGCCTGCTGGGCCTTGCGAAGTAAGAGGTAAGGGGGGCCGCAAGGCAACTTCTCTTTGTCCAATGCTCTGGTCATCAGCCAGGTTTTTATCTCAACCGAGTTCAAAGAAGAGGGGCGACCCGTTTATAGCCTTCCGACCCTCTACCCTGGTGGGAGAGGGTGCCGCGTAGCGGCGGGTGGCTTGCAAAGCTCCGCAGGAGAGGGGGCGTGTGACCAACAGAACTGCCGATGTGCGGCCAAAAACTGGTTTTGTACCGAGTCAAGATAAAAACCTGGTCATCAGCAACCCCAGCTTTAAGTCAAGCTTCATCTCTGCGCTTTTCTTATCTTTTGGCTGCCTGTACGCGCTAGAACTGGTTGGTAGGAATAATTCGCAGTAAGGCTCCCCGTCAGCGGTTTCAGCATAACGTTGCCGCTCCTGCTCAAGAAGAGGTTTTTTACCATGCCCAAGCGCAAACGCTCCACTCCTATCGCCCTGCAGGACACCCTGCCCACCTTCGACGCCGACACCAAGGCCGATGACCTGAGCGCCAATACCGCGCCCGGCGGCAAGACCCTGACCGACAACATGGGCCACCCGGTCAGTGACGACCAGAACAGCCTGCGGGCGGGCGCACACGGTCCCACGCTGCTCGAGGACTTCTTTTTCCGCGAAAAGATCATGCACTTCGACCACGAGCGCATTCCCGAGCGCATCGTGCACGCACGCGGGGCGGGGGCGCACGGTTACTTCCGGCTCGACAAGTCGCTGGCCGAGTACACCACCGCCAAGGTGCTGACCGAGGTCGGCGTGGAAACACCACTGTTCATGCGCTTTTCCACGGTGGCCGGTTCACGCGGCTCGGTGGACACCCCCCGCGACGTGCGCGGTTTTGCCGTCAAGTTCTACACCAAAGAAGGCAACTGGGACATCGTGGGCAACAACATCCCCGTGTTCTTCATTCAGGACGCCATCAAGTTCCCCGACCTGATTCACTCGGTCAAGCCTGAGCCGCACCGCGAGATTCCGCAGGCGGCCAGCGCCCACGACACCTTCTACGACTTCATCTCGCAGACCCCCGAGGCCATGCACATGATGATGTGGCTGCACTCCGACCGCACCATCCCGCGCAGTTTCGACATGATGGACGGCTTCGGGGTCCATACTTTCCGCCTGATTAACGCGCAGGGCCAGGCCCATTTCGTGAAGTACCACTTTAAGCCCGTACTGGGTGCGCACTCGCTGGTCTGGGACGAGGCGCAGAAGATTGCTGGTAAGGACGCCGACTTTCACCGCCGCAACATGTGGGACACCATCGACCAGGGCGGCACCCTGGAGTGGGAATTTGGCGTGCAGGTCTTTAGCGAGAAGCAGGCCGCCGGGTGGGATTTCGACGTACTCGACCCCACCAAGATTGTTCCTGAAGACCTCGTGCCGGTGCAGCGTATCGGGCATATCGTGCTCAACCGCAACCCCGACAACTACTTCTCGGAAACCGAGCAGGTGGCGTTCATGCCCACCAACATCGTGCCCGGCATGGACTTTTCCAACGATCCCTTGCTCCAGGGCCGCACCTTCAGCTACCTCGACACCCAGCTCTCGCGCCTGGGCAGCCCCAACTGGAACGAACTGCCCATCAACCGCCCGCTGACCCCGGTTCGCAACAACCAGCGCGACGGCCATATGCGCCAGACCATCAACCCTGGCCGGGTGGCGTACTTTCCCAATACAATGGCCGCCAACCTGCCCGCCCCCGCCGGAGCGCACGGCTTCGTGAGCTACCCCGAGCAGATGCGCGACACCAAGCAGCGTGCCCGCGCCAACAGCTTCAGCGACCACTACGGACAGGCCAAACTGTTCTGGAACTCCATGACGCCCGTGGAGCGCGAGCACATCGCCAAGTCGTGGGCCTTCGAGCTGAGCATGTGTGAGCTGCGCGACCTGCGCCTGCACATGCTCGACCACCTCGAAAAGGTCAACGAGACGCTGGCCTCGCAGGTGGCTATCGCGCTGGGCGAAAAACCGCGCGCTCCCAAGACCGCCAAGCCCGGCGGCGCACAGGACAGCGCGGATGAAGTAGCCCTGCTGGCAACGGCGGCTTCCAAGACCACCGCCTCCGGCAAGCTGCAAAAGGCCAAGGCGCTGAGCCAGCAGGACGGCCAGCCCAAACTGCCCAAGGGCCGCAAAGTCGCAATTCTGATTGCGCCCGGCGTGAACGTGGCGCAGGTCAAAGCGGTGCAGGCTGAGCTGGCCGCCGCCGGAGCCAAGAGCGAACTGGTGGGCACCCACCTGGGTATGATTGACGGCCTGGAAGCCAAGAAGACCCTCTCCAACACCGACCCGGTGCTGTACGACGCCGTAATGGTTCCCGGTGGAGCTGCCAGCGTGCAGGCCCTGGTGGCCCGCCCCGAGGCGCAGAACTTCGTGGTCGAGTGCTACCGCCACGCCAAGCCCATCTTTGCGCTGGCTGAAGGCACCGAACTGCTGACCGCCTCGCCCATCGGCAAGGCCCTGAAAGCTATGGGCGTCAAGGCCGATGCCAAAGCCCCTGCGGCCAAGGCGGCCCCGGTGCAGAACCTCTCGGAAGTCGCCGGTTCGGGCTGGCTGTGGAACAGCGCCGCTTCGCTCAAGGCTCACGGCATCGTGGCTGGACATGACGCTGGGGCCACGAAGGACGACATGCTCAAGGCACTGGCCGAGCACCGCTTCTGGGGCCGTCCGGTCGCCTGAACGGCTTAAGCAGGCCAAGCTTTTGACCTTAAGCATTTTTAAGCACTGAAAGCCGTGAAATAAGCAGCAGAACAGTTCACGGCTTTCTGCTTTCTGGAGAACAGAACGACATGACTGACATTGAAAACCGCAGAGGCTTTTTGCGTGTGCTGGGCGGGGCGGCGGCCTTTGCCGGATTCGGGCAGGCTTTCGGCCAAACGGCTGCCCCTGT